>JAEYUT010000335.1 GCA_023432305.1 Actinomycetes bacterium | reverse complement strand
GCATCCTCGCCGCGGACGCCGTGGAGAAGGTGGGCAACGGCCACCCGGGAACGGCGATGAGCCTCGCGCCCGCCGCCTACCTCCTCTTCCAGAAGGTGATGCGCCACGACCCGAGCGACACCCACTGGATCGGACGCGACCGCTTCATCCTCTCCGCCGGACACAGCTCGCTCACGCAGTACGTGCAGCTCTACCTGGGCGGCTTCGGTCTCGAGCTCGACGACATCAAGTCCCTGCGCACGTGGGGTTCGAAGACCCCCGGGCACCCTGAGTACGGTCACACCGACGGCGTCGAGATCACGACGGGTCCGCTCGGCCAGGGCATCTCCTCCGCCGTGGGCTTCGCCTACGCCCAGCGTTTCGAGCGCGGCCTGTTCGACCCCGAGGCCGCCGACCTCGAGAGCCCCTTCGATCACTTCACCTACGTCATCGCCGGCGACGGCGACCTGCAGGAGGGCGTGAGCGCCGAGGCATCCTCGCTCGCCGGCCACCAGCAGCTCGGCAACCTGATCGCCATCTACGACTCGAACAAGATCTCCATCGAGGACGACACCGACATCGCGTTCACCGAGGATGTCGCCGCGCGCTACAAGGCGTACGGCTGGCAGGTGCTCACCGTCGACTGGAAGAAGTCGGGCGAGTACGTCGAGGACGTCCACGAGCTCTACGAGGCGATCCTCGCCGGGCAGGCGGAGCGTGCGAAGCCGACCCTCATCATCCTCAAGACGATCATCGGCTGGCCGAGCCCGAAGAAGCAGAACACCGGCAAGATCCACGGCTCGGCGCTCGGCGCCGAGGAGCTCGCGGGCCTGAAGGAGGTGCTCGGCTTCGACCCCGAGAAGACCTTCGAGGTCGCGGACGAGGTCATCGCCCACACTCGCCAGGCCGTCGAGCGCGGCCGAGAGCTCCACGCCCAGTGGCAGAAGGGCTTCGACGCCTGGGCTGCGGCCAACCCCGAGAAGAAGGCGCTGTTCGACCGCATCGAGGCAGGCGAGCTTCCCGAGGGCATCGAGGACGCGCTCCCCGTGTTCGAGGCAGGCACCGACGTCTCGACGCGCGCCGCGTCCGGCAAGGTGCTCGGCGCGATCGGCGCTGTCATGCCGGAGCTGTGGGGCGGATCCGCCGACCTCGCCGAGTCGAACCTCACCACCATCGCGGGTGCGCAGTCCTTCATCCCGGCGCAGTGGTCCACCCACGAGTGGACGGGCAACCCGTACGGCCGCACGCTGCACTTCGGCATCCGCGAGCACGCGATGGGCGCGATCATCAACGGCATCGTCCTCCACGGCAAGACCCGCGCGTACGGCGGCACGTTCCTCATCTTCAGCGACTACATGCGCCCGGCTGTGCGTCTCGCCGCTCTCATGAAGGTGCCCTCGATCTTCGTCTGGACGCACGACTCGGTCGCGCTCGGCGAGGACGGCCCCACCCACCAGCCGATCGAGCAGCTCACCACTCTCCGTGCCATCCCCGGTCTCGACGTCGTCCGCCCCGCGGATGCCAACGAGGTCGCGTGGGCGTGGAAGACGATCCTGGAGCGTCGCGAGAACCCTGCCGGCATCGCGCTCAGCCGTCAGAACCTTCCCGTGTTCGCGCGCGGCGAGGGTGCAGCGGAGGGCGACACGCTCGCCTCCGCCTCGAACGTCGTGCGCGGCGCGTACGTTCTCGCCGAGGCGCCGGGGGGCACGCCGGATGTCATCCTGATCGCGACGGGCTCCGAGGTGCAGTTCGCTCTCGAAGCGCGCGAGAAGCTCCAGGCGGAGGGCGTCGCCGCGCGCGTGGTGTCGGTGCCCAGCCAGGAGTGGTTCGCCGAGCAGGACGCCGAGTACCGCGAGTCGGTGCTCCCCGCGTCGGTGACGGCCCGCGTCTCGGTCGAGGCGGGTCTCGCGCTCACGTGGGCTCCGTACCTCGGTGCGCACGGCCGCTCGGTGTCGATCGAGCACTTCGGCGCGTCGGCCGACTACAAGACCCTCTACCGCGAGTTCGGCATCACCACCGAGGCAGTCGTCCAGGCCGCCAAGGACTCGATCGCCGCCGCCCACTGAGATCCGCCACACGGAAGAAGATTCGAGAACCATGACTGAGACCACCCCCACCCTCACCCAGCAGCTCTCCGACATCGGCGTGAGCATCTGGCTGGACGACCTCTCGCGCGAGCGAATCGCGTCCGGCGGGCTCGAGAAGCTCATCGCCGACCGCAACGTCGTCGGCGTCACCACCAACCCCACGATCTTCGCGTCCGCTCTCGCCAAGGGCGAGGCGTACGACGAGCAGGTCGCGAAGCTCGCCGCATCCGGCGCGAGCGTCACCGAGGCCGTCTTCGACATCACCACGGATGATGTGGCTGCGGCATCCGACATCTTCCGCGGCATCTACGACGCCACCGGCGGAGTCGACGGTCGCGTCTCCATCGAGGTCGAGCCCGGTCTCGCCCACGACGCCGCCGGCACGATCGCCCAGGCCAAGGAGCTGTGGGCGAAGCTCGAGCGTCCGAACGCGATGATCAAGATCCCCGCGACCATCGAGGGGCTCGAGGCCATCACCGAGGTCATCGGCGCCGGCATCAGCGTCAACGTGACGCTCATCTTCAGCCTCGAGCGCCACCGCGCGGTCATCGAGGCCTACCTCGCGGGACTTGAGAAGGCGAAGGCCGCCGGGATCGACCTCTCGACGATCCACTCGGTGGCGTCGTTCTTCGTGTCGCGTGTCGACAGCGAGATCGACAAGCGCCTTGAGGCGATCGGCACCGAGGAGGCGCTCGCGCTCAAGTCGAAGGCGGGCGTCGCCAACGCGCAGCTCGCCTACGAGCTGTACGAGAACGAGTTCGCCACCGAGCGCGCCCAGGCGCTGCTCGCTGCGGGAGCCAACAAGCAGCGTCCGCTGTGGGCCTCCACGGGCGTCAAGGACCCGTCGCTTCCCGACACGCTCTACGTGACCGAGCTCGCCGTCGCGGGCGTCGTCAACACCATGCCCGAGAAGACCCTCGAGGCCACGTTCGACCACGCTCCCCTGCACGGCGACGCCGTCACGGGCTCCTACGCCGAGGCGAAGGGCGTCCTCGACGCGATCGCCGCAGTGGGCGTCGACTACGACGACGTCACCGCGCTGCTGGAGCGCGAAGGCGTCGAGAAGTTCATCGTGTCGTGGAACGAGCTCCTCGACACCGTCACGGCAGCGCTCGAGGCGGCGAAGTGACCGTCACGATCGCGGCGACGGGTGCGGCGGCCGAGGCCGTCGACCGCGTCGTGCCGCAGCTGGTCGCCGATGGCGTCGCCGGAGCCATCACGGCTCAGGATCCGACGCTGTGGGGCCCGGACGCCGAAGCCGAGTCGGCGATCCGCCTCGGCTGGACTGAGGCGGTCGCGATCTCGCGTCCGCTCGTCGACGACATCGTCGCGCTGCGTGACGACCTTCGCGAGAAGGGCGTCGACCGCATCGTCCTCGGCGGCATGGGCGGCTCGTCGCTCGCCCCCGAGGTGATCACGCGCACCTTCGGCGCGCCGCTCGTGGTGCTCGACTCCACCGACCCCGAGCAGGTGCGCGGGGCCCTTGACGGGGATCTCTCCCGCACGGCCGTCGTGGTGTCGTCGAAGTCGGGTTCGACGGTCGAGACCGACAGCCACAAGCGCGTCTTCGCTGCGGCGTTCGAGCAGGCCGGGATCGATCCGACCGAGCGCATCATCATCGTGACCGACCCCG
>JAEYUT010000284.1 GCA_023432305.1 Actinomycetes bacterium | reverse complement strand
CAGCTGGCGGATGGTGACGACGGCCACAGCCGTTCCTTTCCTGCAGGCATGGCACAGCCGTCCTGCGTCTTCTCAGTTGTTCGCCGCGACCGGTCGGCCGCGATCCCTGGTGCCCCGGCGCAGCATCCGCCCGCTTCGAGAAGGGGGACTGAAGGATGTGGGCCGTGTGTGCTCGTGACTGTCGTCGATGAGCGGTGGGCACGCGAAGTCACCCGAATACACGGGTGCTGTGTCGACTTTACCATGCCCCCGGCGGCGACGCGGCTCCTCCACCGCCGACCTGACGCCCCACGATCCCCGGACGGCACCGGCGGTTCCGCGCCCGGGATCGCGGCCGACGACGCTGGCCCGCATGCTTCGTCGCCGCCGTGCACTCAGGGTCGCCGCCGCGCTGGTCGCCGCCTCCAGCCTGTGGGCGTGGCCGCTCGCTCCCCCGCATCCGGTGGTGCGGCCGTTCCTCGCGCCGGCGACCACTTACGGCCCGGGTCATCGGGGGCTCGACATCGAGGGCGCCGACGGTGCTCCGGTGCTGGCCCCCGCAGACGGCGTGGTGCGCTTCTCCGGCTGGGTGGTGGATCGTCCGGTGCTGTCGATCGACCACGGCGGCGGTCTCATCTCGAGCTTCGAACCGGTGACTTCGGAGCTCGTCGCCGGTGATGCCGTGCGCCGAGGTGAGGCGGTGGGGACGCTGGCGGCGGGGCACTGCGCGCAGCCGTGCCTGCACCTGGGGGCGCGGCTCGACGGGGCCTATGTGTCGCCGCTGCTGTTCCTCGGCGGGCAGCCGCGCGCCGTTCTGCTGCCGCTCGACTGACGGAGGGTGCTGCGCTCAGGCGCGGGGGTGCGCGAGCCGATAGCTCTCGCGGAGCCGCTCGGTGGAGACGTGCGTGTACAGCTGCGTGGTGGCGAGACTCGCATGCCCCAGCAGCTCCTGCACGATGCGCAGGTCGGCGCCGCCGTCGAGCAGGTGGGTCGCGGCCGTGTGACGCAGTGCATGAGGGCCGGCCGGGCCCGACCCGGGCAGCTCGGCGAGCTCACGCGCCACCAGCTCGTAGACGGTTCGCGTGCCGAGTCGGGCACCGCGGGCTCCGAGCAGCAGCGCATTGCCGGAGCTGTCGAGGGCGAGCTCCGGACGCCCGCGAGCGAGGTAGTCCGCGATCGCGGTGGCGGCGGGCGCGCCGTAGGGCACGACGCGCTCCTTGGCGCCCTTGCCGAGCACCCGCACGGTGCGGTTGTCGTGGTCGACGTCCGCGAGGTCGAGGCCCACGAGCTCGCTCACGCGCAGCGCGGACGCGTAGAGCAGCTCGATGACGGCGACGTCGCGCACGGCGATCGGGTCGCCGTCGGCGGCGAGATGCTGCAGGCGCGCGAGGATCTCATCCATCTGCGCCCGGGTGAGCACACGCGGCAGGCGGCGCCCCGCGCGCGGGGTGCGCAGACGCACGCCGGGGTCGGCGCTGACGATGCCGCGACGGGTGAGCCATGCGGTGAACGAGCGCGCCGATGAGACGCGACGCGCGAGGGTCGATGCGGCGAGCCCCGACTGGGATGCTCGCCACAGCCAGTCGCGCAGAGTCTCGAGGTCGAGGCTCGCGGCATCCGTCTCGCCGAGTGCGTCGGCGAACCGCACGAGGTCGGCGAGGTCGTTGCCGTAGCCGCGGATGGTGTGCGCCGAGTAGCCTCGCTCGCTGGTGAGCTCGGCAAGGTAGGCGTCGACGGCATCCTTCAGCTGCATCGGGCGACTCACCCCCCGGTGGACTTGAGGTGGTCCTCCAGGTTGAAGCTCGAGCACTTGCTGGAGAACGCCTCGCGGCGCTGCTCCGGGGTCATCCCGGCGATCGCATCCAGGAACGCCCCGGAGAATCCGGCGACGCGCGGCGCATCCCCGATGGGGACGATCGAGTGCACCACCTGGTCGTCGTAGACGTGCACGAGGTTGAACGTCTGGCCGCCGTCGATGCCGGCGAGGGTGCCGGGTTCGGCGCTCGTGTCGATCGTGTAGCAGGTGGCTGCGGAGACGGAGACGGGGATGCCGGCGAACGTGCTGAAGGTGGAGTAGTGCAGGTGCCCGGCGAGGATGGCGCGCACGTCGGTGCCGCGGATGACGTCGGCGAGCTCTTTCTGGTGGTCGAGCTCGATGAGCGCCATCAGTTCGATGGGGGTGGGGATCGGCGGGTGGTGGAGGGCGAGGATGGTGCCGCTGGGTGCCGGGGCGGCGAGTTCGGCACGCAGCCACTCGAGCTGCTCGGGCCGCAGGTCGCCGTGGTGGTAGCCGGGCACACTGGAGTCGAGCGCGATGATGCGCAGGCCGTTCACGTCGTAGACGCGGTCCTGGGTGTCGGCGGTGGGCTCTTCGCGCATGAGGATGCTGGCGAACGGCTCGCGCTCGTCGTGGTTGCCCATCACCCAGATGATGCGCGATCCCATGCGCTCGGCAGCGGGTTCGATGAGGTCGCGCAGCCGCTCGTAGGCGTCGGCTTCGGCGACATCCGCGAGGTCACCCGTGATGACGATCGCCTCGGGGCGCAGCTCGGAGCGCTCCAGCTGCTCGAGAGCGCGCACGACGGTCGCGTCGGTGTCGACCGCACCGTAGAGCGGCTTGCGACCACCCAGGAAGTGCGTGTCGCTCAGGTGGACGATCACGTGCTGAGGCGGGGCG
>JAEYUT010000260.1 GCA_023432305.1 Actinomycetes bacterium | reverse complement strand
GAACGACCCCGGCGTCTGGTCCACCTGCATCCGACAGGGCGTCGCCGCAGGTGCCGACACCCTCATCCTCGCGGGTGTCGACTGCGGTGCCACCAAGCAGGCTCTTGTCGAGGCACGCGAGGCGGGTGTGACCGTGGCCGGCATCTCGTCGTTCGACTGCTCGGACGCCACCCAGGGCTCCTCGGAGTCGCTGTTCGACGTGACCGTGCAGTACGGAGGCGGCTTCGATGACGTGGCCGACTACTTCACGCAGCTCGGTCGCCTCCGCGCCGACTACCTCATCACCGCCACCGGCGGGACCGCGCAGGTGCTGCACGTCGCCTTCACGGGTGTCGCGATCGGCGACTACATCGCCAAGGGCTTCACCGAGGAGCTCGCCACCTGCTCGGGCTGCGCCATCGTGAACACGGTGACCATCACCCCGCCCGAGGTGCCGAACCTCCGCCAGATGTTCGAGACGGGCCTGTTGCAGGCTACGTCCGCGAACGCGGTCGTGGCAGATCTCGACTTCATGCTCTCGCTCGGTGTGCAGCAGGCGCTCGAGTCGGCGGGCCGCGACGGCCTCACGGTGCTCGGCGGCGAATGCGTGCTCGACACGATCTCGTTCATGCGCAGCGGAGGCGGTGTGCAGGCCTGCATCGGCTTCTCCAACGGCCGCGCGGCGTGGTCGCTGCTCGACAGCATCAACCGCCACTACAACGGCGAGGAGCCGGCGGTCTCGGCCATCGGCTGGCAGATCTTCGACGGAACGAACGAGGGCGAGTGGCCTGCCGCGGGCGAGCCGTTCGAGGGGCCGATCGACTACCGCGCGGGCTACACCGCGCTGTGGACGTCGGCGAGCTGATGACGGCCTGCTGGCTGTGTTGACCATCGCCAAGGGCGGCCCGGGGCATGTGCTCCGGGTCGCCCGGCTGTCGAAGACCTACGCGACCACCGTCGTCGACGGGGTCGACTGGGGGATCCGCGCCGGACGCGTGCACGCGCTGCTCGGCGGGAACGGATCCGGCAAGTCCACCCTCCTCAAGATGGTGGCCGGGGTCGTGCCGGCCGATCCCGGCGGCCTCATCGAGGTGTTCGGCAGCGAGCACGCGAGCGAGTCCTATGGGCCGGCGATCGCCTCCGCATCGCGGCTGCGGTTCGTGCACCAGGATCTCGGACTCGTGGACGACCTCTCCATCGCCGACAACTTCGCGCTCGCCGGCGCCTACCCGCGTACGCGACTCGGCGGGATCGACGATCGCGCGCTCATCCGCCATGTGGGGGATCAGCTGCGTCGTCGGGGCCTCGAGCTCGATCCCCGCGCCCTGGTCGGCGGGCTGCGCCCCACCGATCGCACGCTCGTCGCGATCGCGCGGGCTCTCGATGGCGTCGGCGACGAACCCGTCATCCTCGTGCTCGACGAGCCGACGGCCAGTCTTCCCGTCGACCAGGTGGAGCATCTCTTCGCGGCCGTGCGCGAGCTGCGCGCCGCAGGGCATGCGGTCGTCTTCGTCAGCCATCGGCTCGGCGAGGTCGCCGAGATCGCCGACGACATCACCATCCTCCGCGACGGCCGGATCGTCGCCGAGGGCTCGGCCTCGGAGTTCTCCGAGGAGCGGATCGTCGAGTTCATCGCCGGTCACGCGCGCACCGCGGATGAGTCCACCCGACACACCCCCGACCCGGACGCTGACCCGGTGATCTCGGTGCGCGGCCTCATCGCGGGCCCCCTCGCCGGAGTGGACCTGGATGTGCGTCCGGGCGAGATCGTCGGCATCGCGGGCCTCGTGGGCTCCGGTCGCACCTCGCTGCTGCGCGCCATCTTCGGAGACCTGCCCGCATCCGGCGAGGTTCGCGTCGGCGGTGCCCGGATCGCTCTCGGCAGCACCGGCGCGGCGGTGGCGGCCGGCATCGCGCTCGTCCCGGAGGACCGGCAGCGCGACGCGGCCTATCCTGACCGGCCCGTGTGGGAGAACCTGTCCGCTGTCGTGCTGCCGCGCTACCGGCGCTTCGGCAGGCTCTCCTCGCGCCGCGAGCGCGCCGACGCGATCCCGGCGATGGTCGAGTTCCACGTGCGCGCCCCTGACGCAGATGCACCGCTCGCCGCCCTCTCGGGCGGCAACGCGCAGAAGGTCATCGTGGCCCGCTGGCTGCGATCGGACCCACGCGTGATCCTGCTCGACGAACCCACCCAGGGGGTCGACGCCGTCGCCCGCGACGAGATCCACGCTCTCGTGTGCGATGCCGCCGCCCAAGGGGCCGCCGTCGTCGTCGTCTCGAGCGACCTCGAGGAGCTCGAGCAGCTGAGCCACCGCGTGCTCGTGCTGCACGGCGGCCGCATCTCGGAGGACCTGCGGGGCGACGCCGTGACCCGCGCCGACATCACCCGTGCCATGCACGAGACCGGAGACTGACCCGTGAATGAGATCCTGACCGTGCCCGCGCGCGCCGCCATCCGGTGGCGCTCGCTTGCCGAACGCTACGCCCTCGTCGTGCTCGTGATCGCGCTCGTGGTGCTGTTCGCGCTGCTGCCTGCCTCGGGTGAGGCGTTCCGCAGCCCGCAGAATCTGCGCTCGCTCATCGCCAACCAGGGAGTGCCGCTGCTCATCGCGACCGCCGCGGTGTTCCCGCTCGCGGCCGGCTACTTCGACTTCTCGGTGGGCGCTGTCGCGGCGTCATCCTCGGTCGTCACGGCGGCGGCGCTCTCGCACTTCTCCGCGCCTCTCATCGTCGCGGTGACCCTGGGGGTGGCTTTCGGCACCCTCGTCGGCACCGTGCTCGGGCTCATGATCGCCTACGGCGGCGTCAACCCCTTCATCTCGACTCTCGGTGTCGCGACGCTGCTCGGCGGTGCCATCTTCGCGTACACGGGCGGGCTGCGGATCAGCGCGGGGATCCCTGCAGAGCTGACCGACATCGGCTCGCGCGACTGGGTCGGCATCCCGCGTGTGGTGATCGTCGCGGGCCTTGTGGCCGGGGCGGCGTGGTGGATTCTGTCGCAGACCGTCTTCGGCCGCCGTCTCTACGCGGTCGGGTCGAACCCGCGGGCCACACACCTGCTGGGCGTGGACGTGCGGCGCACGCAGCTGCGCGCGTTCATCGCTTCCGGAGCCATCGCGGGCATCAGCGGCGTTCTGCTTCTCGCGCGCAATGGCGGGGCCACCTCCGACAATGGCATGATGATGCTCTTCCCCGCGCTGACGGCCGTGCTTCTCAGCACGATCGTCATCCACCTGGGGCGTCCGTCGGTTCCGGGAGTCATCGTCGCCATCCTGTTCATCGCGATCACCGTCAGCGGGCTGACGCTTCTCGGCACCCCCTCCTGGGTGAACCAGGTCTTCAACGGCGCGGCGCTGCTCATCGCGGTGGGCTTCGCGCGCCTCGCGGGGCGTCGCACCGGTCGACGAGGTCTGACCGGGTGAGCACGGAGCCGGAGGACTCGACCAGCCCCGAGCGTCGCGAGATGCTCCTGTACGGCTGGCTCGACGCGAGCTCGTCGACAGGAAGCCGCCCGCAGGACACGTCCGACGCGATCCTCATCCGCACCGACGGGCCGGGGCCGCGCATCGAGCGGCAGTTCCGGGTGGGGGTGCTCGAGGTGGCGACCGCCGTGGGCGGCGCGGTCGACGTCGAGCCGCTGCCGACCGCGCGCAACTGGCGCGGCATGGTGCTCGGCTACGTCGTGCGCGGTGTGCTCACCGTGTCGCAGGGCGGACAGTCCGTCGTGCTGCGTCCCGGCGATTTCGCGTTCTACACGGGCGCCCAGCGCTACCGCATCATCGCTGACGGCGACCATGAGTACCTCGTGGTGCGCATCCCGACCGCGTCGATCGCTCTGCGTCACAGCGCGTTCTCGGATGTGATCGCCTCCGACGTCTCGCATGCGCCCTCCGCGCACGCCCTCCGCGGCCTGCTCGCGGCGCTCGCCCGACCCGACGCCGAACCCAGCCTCGCGGCGGCCGCCCACCTGGGCGACGCGGTCGTGGCGGCAGCGCACGCCGTGATCGCGGATGCCCGGCGCCCCGGCACCGCGAAGCTCATGTCGCTGTTCAACTCGCTCGTGATCTGGATCGAGCAGAACCTCGCGGACCCGGAGCTCTCCGCACAGCGGGTGGCGGAGGCGCACTTCCTCTCGCCGCGCTACGTGCGGAAGGTCTTCGCCACCAACGGCACCACCGTGTCGGCTCTCGTGCGCCAGCGCCGGCTGGAGCGGATCCGCGACGAGCTCGTGGATCCGCGTCAGGTGCGGGTGCCGATCAAGACGATCGCCCAGCGCTGGTCGATGGCGGACCCCTCGGCGTTCAGCCGCGCGTTCGTGCAGCAGTTCGGGGTGTCGCCGCGGCGCTACCGGGCGCTCCATCTGCTTCAGGGTCAACGGGGACCCGACGACTGGGCGGGCGAGCCCGCCGAGGATCACACCGAGGAGGAACAGTGAATCCGCCGCTGACGACCACGCTGCTCGCGCGCGTTCGCGTGCGGGTCGGAGACGTCATCGATGTGGGCATGGTGCCTGACGGCCACCGGCGCATCATCCCGATCGCGTCAGGCGTGGTCGAAGGGCCACGACTGTCCGGCGAGGTGGTGCCGCTCGGCGCCGACTGGAATCTGGTTCGCGTCGACGGCTCGGAGACGGTCTCGGCGCGGTACGCGATCCGCACGGACGACGGCTGGGTGCTCTCCGTGCTCAACGAGGGTGTCATCGACGACCGCGAGACTGGCCGGTTCGGGATCACATCGCTGCGCATCGAGGCGCCGCGCGACTCACCGTACGCGGAGCTGGGCGATGCGGTGCTCGTCGGCAGCCTCGGCGTCGACGAGGACGACGAGGGGCTGCTGATTCTGCTGGAGTACTGGCAG
>JAEYUT010000244.1 GCA_023432305.1 Actinomycetes bacterium | reverse complement strand
GGCCTGCTGATCGGGGCGGGCGCGGTCGTGCTGGGGGTCGTTCTCGGCTGGCGCTGGTGGACGATGGCGCTCGCCGCCGCGGGGGCGTATCTCGCGCTCGTCGTCCCGGTCGCGGTGCCCGGCGCTCTCTCCGATCCGGCCCGGGCGGTGCGCGGACTCATCGACGGTCTCGCGGGGATCGTGCTCGGCTGGAAGCAGCTGCTCACCCTGATGCTGCCGGTGGGGGAGTACCAGGCGGTGATGGTGCCGTTCCTCGTGACGATCGCCGTCGGCACGCTCGTCGCGACGGCGCTCGTGGTCGCGGGGGGCCGTGCCGCGCCGTTCGCCGTGGTGCCGATGCTCGCGATGGCGCTCTTCGGGGCGGTGTTCGGATCGTCTCAGACGGGAGTCGCGTTCGGATTGGGTCCGCTGCGGATCCCGGCCCCCGGACATGTGCTGCTGGGGGTGCTCGCCGCCGCTGTCGCGGTGGCCTGGCTTCTCGGGCGCTCCCGCCTGACGCGCGCGCGCGCCGTCTGGGCAGCGCGCGAGGCCACCTCGACGGTGCGCCAGCATGCCGAGTCGCGCGGCGCGACCGCACGGCGCTATGCGCTGTCGGCGGGGCTGCTCGTCGTGGCGCTCGGGGCTGGTCTCGCTGCGGCACCTGTCGCCGCGGTGTTCGGATCGCGCGACGTGCTGCGCGACGACATCGACCCGTGGCTCGTCATCCAGCAGCAGCCGAGCCCTCTGGCGGGGTATCGGGCGTCGTTCGCCGGGGACGCCTTCGAGCGCGAGCTGTTCACGGTCGAGGCACCGGGCGAGGTCGATCGCGTGCGCATCGCGACGCTCGACGCGTTCGATGGTCAGACCTTCCGGGTGGGCCACGACGAGGAGAACCGCTTCACGCGCGTCCCGCGCGCCGCGTCCTCCGATGCGTCCGTGCAGATCACGATCGGGGAGGGCTACTCGGGCGTCTGGGTGCCGATCGTCTCGGCCGACGGGCCCGCACCCGCGTTCCGCGGCTCGCGGGCCGAGATGCTCGCTGATGCGTTCTACAGCAGTCCCGTGCTCGACGCCGCCGTCGTCGTGCCCGACCGCACCGGCGTCGGCCTCCAGCCGGGCGACAGCTTCCGACTCGAGGCGAGCGCTCCGAGCGACGCCGGTGCCTTCGCGACGGCATCCGGCGGTGAGGCCCGGCTCGAGGTGACCCGACACCCCGTGCTCGACGCCTGGATCGAGCAGCAGGATCTGCCGCGCACCGGTGCGAGCGTCGTGGAGCTCGTGGAGCGGCTGCGTGCGCGGGGCTACCTGAGCCACGCGAGCCACGACGATGCGGCGGCCGCCGGCTGGATCGGCGCGCTCTCCGCGCGTGCCGACTACACCTTCATCCCCGTGCGCTCCGGCCACTCGACGGCGCGCATCGAGGAGCTCTTCACGAGCCTCCTCGACCAGGAGCGTCGGGCCGGTGAGGGCGCGGAGCCGGAGATGCTCGTGGCCGCGGTCGGCGACGATGAGCAGTTCGCGGTGGCTGCGGCGCTCATCGCGCGCCACCAGGGTTTCGCATCACGGGTGGTCGTGGGGGTCCGCCTCGGGGAGACCGGTGCCGACTTCGCGGTCGAACCGTGCCAGACGGTGTGCACGGGCGCCCACCTCACCGCCTGGGCGGAGGCACGTGCCGGGAACGGCCCGTGGACGGTGCTGGATGCGACGCCGCAGTTCGAGGTCGCGCCCACCCTCATCCACGAGGGCGAGGAGCTGCCCGAGCACCCGACGCTCACCGAGCAGCCCGCGAGCGATGTGCTCGAGCCCCCGTCGACCCAGAACGACGATGCCGCGGGTGCGAGCTCGGACGACACCGATGACGAGCGGTGGATCGATGCCCTCCTTCCCGTGATCGTCACCGTGCTGCTCGCCGCTGCGACGATCGGGCTCGTGGTGCTGCCGTTCCTCGTGTTCCCGGCCGCGAAGTGGGTGCGCCGCCGCGGCCGTCGACGTGCGCCCGATCCGGAGGTCGCGATGGTGGGGGCCTGGGACGAGCTCATCGACACCTGCGTCGATCACGGTGTCGCGGTGCCGCGCGGCCTCACGCGGACGGAGATCGCCGACGCGCTCGGGAGCTCCGGCGCGCTGCTGCTCGCCGAGGTGGTCGACCGGGCCGTATTCTCGGAGCATCCGCCCGCACACGAGGATCGCGTGGAGACCTGGCGACTGCTCGAGGAGGAGCGTCGCGAGATCGTGCGGGCCGCCCGACCCCGCACCCGCATCCGCGCCATCCTCACCCCCGCGTCCTTCCTCCACCACCTCCGCGCGAAGGAGCTCCTCTCTCGCGCTGCCGGCCGACTCCGCCGAAAGGGAACCTCATGAACTCCGAC
The DNA here is from genome assembly GCA_023432305.1 of Actinomycetes bacterium. GTDB lineage: Bacteria > Actinomycetota > Actinomycetes > Actinomycetales > Microbacteriaceae > Homoserinibacter. Next base: position 305 of record JAEYUT010000244.1, on the reverse strand, counting down.
CTCTCCGGTCTCGTCGCTCTCGCGGGCATCGTGTGGGCCGCATTCCTCATCGGAGGCATCGGCTTCTACGTCTGGTACGGAATCGCCCTGTCGAAGCTCTTCCCGAAGCTCGGCGGGGACGGCTGGAAGGGGTGGGTGCCGATCCTCAACGAGTACGAGATCCTGGTGCGCGGCGGACTCCCCGGCTGGCAGATCGTGTTCGCGTTCCTGCCTGTCGTGAACCTGTACTACCTCTACCTGAAGTTCCAGGCGGCGACGCGGATCGGTCAGGTCGTGGGGCGCCCGAGTGCCGGACTCGCCATCCT
>JAEYUT010000240.1 GCA_023432305.1 Actinomycetes bacterium | reverse complement strand
CTCGTGGGCGGGGCGATCGGCGCCGCCATCGGGCTCCTGGTCGTTTTCGGGGGTGATCCGGACTACCGCGACCAGGGCGGCTGGGGTGCTTCCGCGTGCATGGCAGGCGTGGGTGCGCTTGTCGGCGTCGTCAATGTGGCCGCTGCGGCTGTGTGGCTGGAGCTCGGGGTGGTCGATGGCATCGCGCGGGACGACTGGATGTGGCTGTACCCGACGTGCGTGGCGGCGGTCGTCGCCGCGATCATCGCCGCCATCGCGGCCGAAGCGCTGCTCGCGCGCGCGGAACGCCGCGAGCGCGAGGTCGCACTCGAACCGTAGGCGCCGAGACGGCAGAATCTGCTGTTCACCGACGGCGGGAAGGGTCGATTCTGCCGTCTGGGCGGCGGGCCCGGGGAGCTCGCGGCGGGGCGGATGCGGCGGCGCGTACGACGCATCCGCTCGCCGGTCAATCCCCGTGCGTCGCGCGTCTCGCGCGCGGAAAGTGGGGGTATGACGAACCACAACGCACACGACGACGACCACGACACCCTCGATGAGGCCTTCGCTTCCCAGACTCTGGAGGGTCAGGATGAGCGGGAGGCCGCCGAGCCCACCCTCGATCCGAGCGACTACGACCAGGCGGATGTCGAGGTCTCCGATACCGGCAAGGTCGCCTCGCAGCCGCAGACCGACTCCGGTTTCGAGAACGAGGCGGCGGCGACGCAGGCGCTCCACGACGGCCCGGTGCTGGACCCCGTGGAGGATGCCGACCCCGAGACCACGGGCGCCGGCTGAGCCGCAGCGCGGCGAGCGAGAGCTCTCTCAGTGAACACACAGGAAGAAATTCGATGCGAATGCATCCATAGGCGGCATCCGGGGAGAAGTACTCCATGACAGGCGATCCACGCCTGAAACCTGGAGGACATCATGCGGTACAAGCTTCTCGCCGGTCTCGCTGCCGGCTCTCTCGCGGCGGCGGCCGCCGTGGCACCCGCCTACGCGATCTCGCCCACGAGCTCCGATGTGTACGTCGTGCACGGCATCCCGGGGCTCACCGTCGACGTCTACGTGAACGACGCCCTCACCCTCGAGGACTTCACGTTCGGCACCGTCGCCGGCCCGCTCGACCTTCCGCAGGGCGACTACAAGATCCAGGTGTTCGCGGCGAACGACGACCCCGCCACCGCCACCCCCGCGATCGACGTGCCCGCGGCGTCCGTGCCCGCGAACCAGAGCGTCTCGCTCGTCGCCCAGTACGACGCGGCAGGCGACCCCACCCTCGGTGTCTACGTGAACGACATCTCGACGATTCCCGCCGGCGAGGGACGCCTGACCGTGCGTCACGCTGCACAGGCAGGTGAGGTCGCGATCGTGGCGAACGGTGCGATCGCCTTCGACGACGTCGCCAACGGCGACCAGGCCTCCACGCTCCTTCCCGCAGGCACCATCACCGCTGGAGTCGCTGGGGCTGGAACCACGAGCCCCATCGTGATCCCTGCGTCGGGTGAGCCCGCGTCGGTCTCGATCGTCGAAGGCACCAACCTCATCGTCTACGCGGTGGGACCGGAGAACGACCTGCAGCTCATCACGCAGTCGATCTCGGGCCTGCACTCCGCGCCTGACGGCGTGCGCTCCGGCACCGCCGGCCTCGCGGCCGACGCCGACCCGACCGCCGGAATCGCCGGATCGGTGGCGCTCGTCGCCCTGCTCGGAGCGCTCGCGCTCGTGGCCGTGCGGATGCGCGCCGCACGCGCCGCCGCCGAGTGACCGCCCACCGCATCCGACACTGACAGACCCAACCGAGGGGAGAGGAGCACCGTGAACGCTCGCATCATCGTGATGGCAGCAGTCGTGGCGCTCCTCGCGGGCAGCTCCACCACACCGGCCGAGCAGCCCGCGTCTCCGGCGGCCCCGTCGCCGGCGCCCACGGCGGTCGCCCCCGACATCCCCCTCGTGAGCGGCGAGCTCACCGCCCCGCGCGAGCCGGTTCCTCCCGTCGCCGTCTCGATCCCGTCGCTCGGGGTGGGTGTGGATGTGGTGCCCGTCGACCTCTTCGACGACGGGTCGATGGAGCTGCCGGAGAACCCGGCGACAGCCGGCTGGTACCGTTTCGGCTCCGACCCGCGAAGCGAGACCGGCACGGTGGTGGTCGCAGCGCACGTGGACTCGGCCCGGTACGGGCTCGGTCCGTTCGCCGAGCTCAAGAACCTGCCCGTGGGGGAGCGGATCGACGTCGCGGTCGCGGACGGCGGCACGGTCGCCTACCGCGTGGAGTCGGTGTGGAGCGTCGGCAAGGCCGAGCTTCCCGTCGACGACCTCTTCGACCGCGACGGCGCTCCGCGCCTCGCCCTCATCACGTGCGGTGGCACCTTCGACGCGAACGCGTTCCGCTACAGCGACAACGTGGTCGTGATCGCCGTTCCCATGGGATCCTGATGTACATCGACACCCCCGACGACGACGACCTCATCGCCCGCGACTTCGCGGCCGGTGGTGAGCGCGCGCTCGAACGCGCGTACCTGCGGTGGTCGTCCCTGATCTACACCCTCGCGATGCGCTCGCTCGGCGACGTGGGCGATGCCGAGGACGTCACCCAGAAGACCTTCGTGGCCGCCTGGACGGGGCGCAGCACCTTCCGCGCCGACCGCTCCCTCTCGGCGTGGCTTGTGGGCATCGCGAAGAACAAGATCGCTGATGCGCACGAAGCGCGCGCCCGCCTCCGCCGCCTGCGCGAGCAGCTCGAGGCGGCGACTGCGCCGAGCGACTGGGTGAGCGAGCCCGTCGACCTCGCCGACAGCCTTCTCGTCGCCGACCAGATCGCGCAGCTCGACCCCGACGCGCAGGCGGTGATCCGGATGGCGTTCTTCGATGACCTGACCCACCATGAGATCGCCGAGCGACTCGACATGCCGTTGGGTACCGTCAAGAGCCATATCCGCCGAAGTCTTCAGAGGATGCGGACCCGATTGGAGGTGAGTCGTGACGCACATCGATCCTGACGTGCTCGCCCTCCTCGCCCTCGGGGAGACCGCAGAGGACGTTCGTGATGCGGAGCACCTTGCGACATGCGGGGAATGCCGTGACGAGCTCATGATCCTGCGCCGTGCGGCTGTCGTGGGGCGTTCCACGATCGACGCGGGCGAGCTGCTCGAGCCGTCGCCGCGCGTGTGGGAGGCGATCCAGCGCGACATCGCCGAGATCGAAGCGGATGCGGATGCGGACGCTGTCGCGGCGGATGAGACCGGCACCGCATCCGATGAGGCGGACGAGAGCGCGCAGTCGAGCGGCGCGCGCGTGACCCCGCTGCGCCGCCGACTGTGGGTGCCGCTCGCGGCGGCAGCCGCGGCGCTCGTGATCGCGGTCGCAGGTGGTGTCTGGTGGGCGAGCCGCCCCGCGCCGGTGACCGTGCTCGCCTCGGCGACGCTTGACGCGTTCCCGGATTGGCCCGATGCCACGGCGTCGGCGACCGTGGAGGAGCTGCCCGATGGCGAGCGCGTCGTCGAAGTCGATCTCGAGGCGCCTCTTCCCGACGACGGCTACCGCGAGCTGTGGCTCATCTCCTCGGAGGGCGATGCGCTCGTGAGCCTCGGCATCCTCGACGGCACGCGCGGCACGTTCGCGATCCCCGCCGACGTGGACCTGTCGCGCTTCAGTCTCGTCGACATCTCCCAGGAGCACTTCGACGGAGACCCGGGCCACTCGGGCGACTCGATCGTGCGCGGCGAGCTCTCGCCCGCCTGAGCGGGGCCGCCCGACGGAGCAGGCCAGGTTCAGGACATCGGCTGAGGCTCCGGGGCCTCAGCGCGAGCCCGCACGATGACGACCGAGAGCACGGCGGCCACCACGCAGAGAGCCGCGCCGCCCCACCAGGCGTACGTGTAGGTGCCGAGCGTGTCGCGGATGAGACCCGCTGCGAAGGCGGCGATCGCCGCACCCACCTGGTGCGACGCGAACACCCACCCGAACACGATCGTCCCCTGGTCTCCGAAGATCTCGCGGCACAGTGCCGCCGTGGGAGGCACGGTCGCCACCCAGTCGAGGCCGTAGATCACGACGAACGCGACCATGGTGGGGTGCACCGTGTCGGAGAGCAGCCACGGCAGCAGGAGCAGTCCGAGTCCTCGGAACGAGTAGTAGACCGCCAGAAGGAGGCGAGGGTCGACGCGATCGGTGAGCCAGCCGGACGCGATCGTGCCCACGATGTCGAACACGCCCACCACCGCGAGCAGCCCCGCGGCGACGGTCGGCGCCATCCCGTGATCGTGCGCTGAGGGGATGAAGTGGATGCCGACGAGCCCGTTCGTGGTCGCTCCGCAGATCGCGAAAGCGCCCGCGAGCGCCCAGAATGCGGGGCGCTTCGCAGCGGAAGCGAGGCCCTGCAGGGCTCGGCGCGCAGCGCTGCCGGTGTGCCGCACGGGGGCGGCGGGGGCGGCCGAGGCGTCCGAACCGTAGGGCGCCACCCCGAGGTCGTGCGGATGGTCACGCAGCAGCAGCCACACGAGAGGCACGGCGAGCACGGCGACCGCCGCGATCAGCACCGACGCGGGGCGCCATCCGGCGGTGTCGGCGATCGCCGCGACCGGCGGCAGCAGAATCAGCTGCCCGGTGGCGGAGCCGGCGGTCAGCACGCCCATCACGAGCCCCCGACGCTTCACGAACCACCGGTTCGCGATCGTGGCGGCGAAGACGAGCGCCATCGATCCGGTGCCGAGTCCGATCAGCAGCCCCCAGGTGAGCAGCAGCTGCCACGACGCGGTGGCGAACACGGTGAGCCCGGCCCCTGCGGCGATGAGCGCGAGCGCGACGGCGATGACCCGTCGGATGCCGAAGCGGTCCATGAGCGCCGCCGCGAACGGCGCGGTGAGCCCGAACAGCAGGAGATTGATGCTCACCGCGAGCGACATGATGCTCGTCGACCAGCCGAACTCGTGGTGCAGCGGCACCATGAGCGCGCCCGGTGCAGCACGGAATCCGGCGGCGGCGAGGAGCGCGAGGAACGCGACGGCGGCGATCACCCAGGCGGGGTGGATTCGGCGGGCGGAGGCGGGTGCGACGGGTGTGCTCACGGTGCGCTCAGATTACGCCCATCTCGACGACTAGCCGCCCGCGCGGTCGCCCGCAACCCCCATGAGCGGCAGGCCGTCGCGCCCCTACGCTCCCGGCATGAGCCCTACGCCGAGCCCGTCCCTGTGGATGCGCACCGCGCCGCCGATCGTCGTGCCCGACCAGCCGCCGCCCGAGTACGCGGATGTGGTGATCGCGGGCGCCGGACTCACCGGGCTGAGCCTCGCGAGGATGCTCGCGAACGCCGGGGCGGATGTCGTCGTCATCGAGGCGCGCACCGTGGGCGCGGTCGCCACCGGCAACACGACCGGCAAGCTCAGCCTCGTGCAGGGGTCGGTGTATTCGGAGATGCGCTCGGCGACCGACGACGACACCGT
>JAEYUT010000219.1 GCA_023432305.1 Actinomycetes bacterium | reverse complement strand
CGCCAACTGCTTCACGGGTGCCGAAGGGTTCCAGACCACTCACGCCACGGCGGAGGCGGTCGGTGAGGCTCTCGGTATCTCTGCGGGCGACGTCCTCGTGTGCTCCACGGGGCTCATCGGCGATCAGCTCCCGCGCGAGAAGCTCATCGCGGGCGCCCGCGCGGCGGCAGCGGCCCGCAGCTCCGAGGGCGGTGTCGCCGCATCCGAGGCGATCATGACGACCGACTCGAAGGCGAAGCGAGCGGTGGTCTCGCGTGACGGCTGGACCATCGGCGCGATGGCGAAGGGCGCGGGCATGCTCGCCCCGGGACTGGCGACGATGCTCGTCGTCATCACGACGGACGCGATCCTCACCCCCGCGGAGGCGGATCGGGCGCTCCGGTTCGCGACGCGCGTGAGCTTCGACCGCCTCGACTCGGACGGCTGCATGTCGACCAACGACCAGGTCACGCTGCTCGCGAGCGGCGCGTCGGGAATCGAACCCGATCTCGACCTGTTCGCGGCCGCCCTGCAGTCGCTGTGCATGGATCTCGCATTCCAGCTGCAGCAGGATGCCGAGGGCGCCTCGCACGACATCGTCATCGAGGTCATGAGCGCGGCGACCGAGGACGACGCCGTGGAGGTGGGCCGTGCGATCGCCCGCAACAACCTGTTCAAGGCCGCGGTCTTCGGCAACGACCCCAACTGGGGCCGGGTGCTCGCCGCGATCGGCACGACGAGCGCCGAGTTCGATCCGTACAACGTCGACGTGTCGATGAACGGCGTCCGCGTCTGCACGAAGGGCGGCCCCGACCGGCCGCGCACCGAGGTCGACATGACCCCGCGACAGCTGCTGCTGCAGCTGGAGCTGCACGCCGGCGTCGCGGGCGCGGTCATTCTGACGAACGACCTCACGCACGACTACGTCCACGAGAACAGCGCGTACTCGTCATGATCGGCGGCAAGAACCCTCTCGAGGAGCTGGACCCGCGCGCGCAGGACGCGGCGGTGAAGGCGGCGACGCTCATCGAATCGCTTCCGTGGCTGAAGCGCTTCGCGGGGCGCATCATGGTCATCAAGTTCGGCGGCAACGCCATGGTGGACGCGGAGCTTCAGCGCTCATTCGCCGAGGACATGGTGTACCTGCGCTCGGTCGGCATCAAACCTGTCGTCGTGCACGGCGGCGGGCCCCAGATCTCGGCGATGCTCGATCGTCTCGGCATCCACAGCGAGTTCCGCGGCGGCTACCGTGTGACCACCCCCGAGGCGATGGAGATCGTGCGGATGGTGCTCACCGGCCAGGTGAGCCGTGAGCTCGTCACGCTCATCAACCATCACGGTCCGCTCGCCACGGCGATCTCGGGCGAGGACGCGGGCCTGTTCCAGGGTCGGCGTCGGGGTGCGATCGTCGACGGCGAGACGGTCGACATCGGGCTCGTGGGCGATGTCATCTCCGTCGACCCCGCCGCGGTCATCACCGCGATCGAGGCGGGACGCATCCCCGTCGTGTCGTCGATCGCGCCGGATGTCGACGTGCCCGGTCAGTCGCTCAACGTCAACGCGGACTCCGCAGCGGCCGCTCTCGCGGTGGCGCTCGGCGCGGAGAAGCTCGTCGTGCTGACGGACGTCGCAGGCCTCTACAGCGACTGGCCGAACCGCGACTCCCTCGTCTCGCACATCACACGGGATGAGCTCGGGGCCCTGCTGCCCACGCTCGAGTCGGGCATGATCCCCAAGATGTCGGCATGCCTGGAGGCGGTCGACGGGGGCGTGCCGAAGGCCGCCATCATCGACGGACGGCGCCCGCACTCCGTCCTTCTCGAGATCTTCACGGACGCCGGCATCGGCACAGAGGTGGTGCCCGGATGACGGCGACCGACGAGTACGGCGAGACCTTCTCGCGCGTCATGATGAAGTCCGCGCCCGCGCCCCTCGCGGTGCTGCAGCGCGGCGAGGGCGCCCAGGTGTGGGATGTCGAGGGCAACCGCTACCTCGACTTCCTCGCCGGCATCGCGGTCAACGCTCTCGGCCACTCGCATCCGGCGTTCGTGAACGCGGTGAGCACGCAGGCGTCGCGCGTCGCGCATGTCTCGAACTACTTCGCATCCGAGCCTCAGATCGAACTCGCCGCGCGTCTGTCTCGACTCACGGGCGGCGACCGCGTGTACCTGTGCAACTCGGGTGCGGAGGCGAACGAAGCCGCCTTCAAGCTCGCGCGCCTCACCGGGCGCACCCGCATGGTCGCGCTGAAGAACGCGTTCCATGGCCGCACGATGGGTTCGCTGAGCCTCACCGGCAAGCCCGCTCTGCAGACGCCGTTCGAGCCGCTCGTGCCCGGTGTCACGCACATCGAGGCCACCATCGAGGAGCTCGAGGAGGCTCTCGCCCCCGGCGATGTCGCCGCGTTCGTCGTCGAGCCCATCAAGGGCGAGGCGGGCGTCGTGGACCTGCCCGAGGGATTCCTCGCGGCCGCACGCGAACTCACGAAGCGACACGGCACGCTGCTCATCCTCGATGAGATCCAGACGGGCGCCGGTCGCACCGGCGACTGGTTCGCGTTCCAGCATGAGGGGATCGTGCCGGATGCCGTCTCGCTTGCGAAGGGCATCGGAGGAGGCTTCCCCATCGGCGCGCTCGTCGCGTTCGGCGAAGCTGCCGACCTCTTCGGTCCCGGACACCACGGCTCGACCTTCGGCGGCAACCCGCTCGCCGCTGCGGCAGCCAACGCCGTGCTCGGCGAGATCGAGGCGGCGGGTCTCGTGGAGAACGCGCGGATGCGCGGTGAGGAGCTCGTCGCGCGCATCTCGGCGCTCGGCTCGCCCCTCGTCACCGACATCCAGGGCAGGGGTCTCCTGCTCGGCATCGGCCTTGCGGAGCCCGTCGCCGGCATCGTCGTGCGGCGCGCACTGGACCGCGGCCTCATCATCAACGCCGCCAACGAGCACCGCATCCGCCTCGCCCCGCCTCTCATCATCGGCGAGGAGGAGATCCGCGAGTTCCTGCGCATCTTCGCCGAGGCTCTCGACATCCCGCACACCGACCCCGGAGATCACGCATGACCCGCCATTTCCTCCGCGACGACGACCTCACGCCTGCCGAGCAGGCCGAGATCCTGGACCTCGCCGCCGAGCTCAAGCTCGACCGCTACAGCCGCAAGCCTCTTGAGGGGCCGCAGACGGTCGCCGTGATCTTCGACAAGTCGTCCACCCGCACGCGGGTGAGCTTCGCCGTCGGCATCGCCGATCTCGGCGGCAGCCCGCTCATCATCTCCACCGCGAACAGCCAGCTCGGCGGCAAGGAGACTCCCTCGGACACGGCACGCGTGCTCGAGCGCATGGTCTCGGCGATCGTGTGGCGCACCTACGCCCAGGCGGGGCTCGAGGAGATGGCGGCTGGCACCACGGTGCCCGTGGTCAATGCGCTCTCGGATGACTTCCACCCGTGCCAGCTGCTCGCCGATCTGCTCACCATCCGCGAGCACAAGGGCGAGCTGGCGGGCCTCACCGTCACCTTCCTCGGCGACGGCGCGTGCAACATGGCGCACAGCTACCTGCTCGCGGGTGCGACGGCGGGGATGCACGTGCGCGTCGCGGCGCCTGTCGAGTTCAGCCCTGCGGCGGATGTCGTCGCCGATGCCGAGCGCCGCGCAGCCGAGACCGGCGGATCCGTCGAGGTCTTCACCGATCCCGTCGCCGCCGTGTCGGGCGCCGATGTCGTCGTGACCGACACGTGGGTGTCGATGGGCAAGGAGGACGAGAAGGCGCACCGCGTGGCGACGTTCGGCGGCTTCCAGGTGACCGACGAGCTCATGGCGCACGCCGCCGCCGGTGGCCGAGGCGGTCACCCAGGGCACTCACCGCCTCGACGGCATCCCGAAGCCGAGCAGCGAGATCAGCGCCGAGGAAGCGCTCGATGACGGCGGTGACCGGCGGCGACCCTCCTGCATCCGACGACGAGGCGGGCTCGTCCGCGACACGACCGGCGGGCACCGGCGTCGGATCCTCGGCGCGCACGGAGACAGGTGCTGCGAGCTCTGCCAGGCCACGGCCGAGCTCCGCGCACACCTCGTGCGCAGAGACCGTCGCCACGTCGGCCGCAAGCGCCTGCGCGGCCGACGCTCGAGCCCCCACCACACGCGTCAGCACCTCCTGCGCGAGCGCGCGGAGTGCCTCGCGATCGGCCCGCACCTCGGGGATCGCCTCGAGATCGACTTCCGGAGCGTGAGCCTCGAACAGGACTGAGGTGCTCAGATCGTCGATGACCGGGCCGCGCTCGGCGAGCACGATGGACGCGGGCCGAAGCGAACCGTGGGCGGCACCTGCCCCCTGCACGGCGCCCACCGTCGCCGCCAGCGGCAGCAGGAGCGCCACCGCCTCCCCCGCCGCCCAGCTCTCGCGCACCGCCAGCACATCAGAGAGTCGCCGGCCCGACGGATGCTCCACCACGGCGGCGATCCCGTGCAGATCCTCGACGACGTCGAGAATGCGGATGACTCCCCCGTTCTCGACCCGTGACGCAGCGGAGATGATCCGCAGGACGCGCGCCGCGCCGTCAGCGTTCCTCGGCCGAACCAGGCGAGCGGGGATCTCGTGTTCGTCGTCGCCGCAGCGGATGAGGTGCGTCTCGATCGTCGAGCTCTCGCTGAGCAGGCGCAGGGTTCGGATTCCGGCGATGGCGAGGGGCGGCAGCACGGCGGCAGTCGACCACATCGGGGTCGCGCGCGCGAGTGCTGATGCCGCGAATGTGGACCCGCGGGCGACCGCTTACGGTGGGGAGGAGGATCCGTGAGTAGGCTGACATCGTGGTCGACTACGTCGTCACGGGGCTAAGCGCCAACTCCGTGTCGTATTCGACGGCCCTCGAACATCAGCGTGCCCTGCACGCCGACGTCGTGAGCGGTCGGGCGCCAGATACCGTGCTCCTTCTCGAGCACCCCTCCGTCTACACCGCCGGGAAGCGCACCGACCCCGGCGAACGGCCCGTCGA
>JAEYUT010000202.1 GCA_023432305.1 Actinomycetes bacterium | reverse complement strand
GCTCGACGCGGAGGCTGCCGCGGCCGCCCCGCGCCGCAGCGCCGCCCAGCACGCCGCGCAGGCCGAGCTCGGCCTCGAGCTCGACAAGCTCGTGCCCGCGAACGAGCAGCAGGAGCAGCCCGCGGAGGGTGAGGCTCCTGCCGAGGGCGAGACGCCCCAGCCGAGCCGTCGCAGCCGCAACCGCCGTGGCGGACGCGGAGGCAACAAGGACAACCAGGGCCAGAACCAGAACGGCGGCCAGCAGGCCGACGCGGATGGCGAGGGCCAGCCCGAGCAGCAGCAGAACCAGCAGGGCCCGCGCGAGCAGAGCCAGCGCGAGCAGCAGGATGGCGAGGGCCGCGGCCGTCGCAACCGCGACCGCAACCGCAACCGTCGCGGCGGCGCAGGCAACGACGAGCTCGAGCCGGAGATCTCGGATGACGACGTGCTCATCCCGATCGCGGGCATCCTCGACGTGCTCGACAACTACGCCTTCGTGCGCACGACGGGCTACCTCCCCGGGCCCAGCGACGTCTACGTCTCGCTCGGCCAGGTCAAGAAGTACAACCTCCGCAAGGGCGACGCCGTCGTCGGCGCCATCCGTCAGCCGGGGGAGGGCGAGCACCAGGGCGGCCGCCAGAAGTACAACGCGATCGTGCGCATCGACTCGATCAACGGCCAGTCGGTCGACGAGGCCGCGAACCGCGTCGACTTCGGCAAGCTCACCCCGATCTACCCGAACGAGCGTCTGCGTCTCGAGACGACTCCCGAGAAGCTCTCGACCCGCATCATCGACCTCGTCGCCCCCATCGGCAAGGGTCAGCGCGGCCTCATCGTCGCGCCCCCGAAGGCGGGCAAGACGCTCATCCTCCAGTCGATCGCGAAGGCGATCGCCGAGAACAACCCCGAGGTCCACATCATGGTGGTCCTCGTGGACGAGCGTCCCGAAGAGGTCACCGACATGCAGCGTTCCGTGCGCGGCGAGGTCATCGCCTCGACGTTCGACCGTCCCGCCGAGGACCACACGACCGTCGCGGAGCTCGCGATCGAGCGCGCCAAACGCCTCGTCGAGCTCGGCAACGATGTGGTCGTGCTGCTCGACTCGATCACGCGCCTCGGCCGTGCCTACAACCTCGCGTCGCCCGCCTCGGGCCGCGTGCTCTCGGGCGGCGTGGACGCGTCGGCTCTCTACCCGCCGAAGAAGTTCTTCGGGGCGGCGCGCAACATCGAGGGCGGCGGCTCGCTGACGATCCTCGCGACGGCGCTCGTCGAGACCGGATCCAAGATGGACGAGGTCATCTTCGAGGAGTTCAAGGGCACCGGCAACATGGAGCTGCGTCTCTCGCGTGCTCTCGCCGACAAGCGCATCTTCCCGGCGGTCGACATCTACGCGTCGAGCACCCGCCGCGAGGAGGAGCTGCTCTCGAACGACGAGGTGAAGATCACGTGGCGTCTGCGCCGCGCCCTCGCGGGTCTCGAGCTGCAGCAGCAGCTCGAGGTGGTTCTCGGCAAGCTCAAGGAGACCTCGTCGAACGTCGAGTTCCTCGTGCAGATCCAGAAGTCGCTCCCGGCGGGCGGCAACGGCGCAGCGCACAAGGAGTAAGTCGTGTTCGAATCGGTCCAGTCGCTGCTGGCCGAGCATGAGCAGCTCCAGCAGCAGCTCGCGGATCCTGCGATCCACGCGGATGCTGCCCGTGCCAAGAAGGTCAACCGGCGCTACGCCGAGCTGAGCCAGATCGCGCGCGCCCACGAGGTGTGGCAGCAGGCGGAGTCCGACCTCGAGGCGGCGCGCGAGCTCGCTCGCGAGGACGACGCATTCGCCGAGGAGATCCCCACTCTCGAGGAGACCCTGCAGGCGGCTCAGGAGAAGCTGCGCCGCCTGCTGATCCCTCGCGACCCGGACGACGGCCGCGACGTGATCATGGAGATCAAGGGCGGCGAGGGCGGCGAGGAATCGGCGCTCTTCGCGGCCGATCTGCTGCGCATGTACATCCACTACGCGGAGTCGCGCGGCTGGAAGACGGAGCTGCTCGAGCGTAACGAGTCGGATCTCGGCGGCTACAAGGACGTCCAGGTGGCGATCAAGTCGAACGCCACCGACCCGGCCGACGGCGTGTGGGCGAGCCTCAAGTACGAGGGCGGCGTGCACCGCGTGCAGCGCGTGCCGGCCACCGAGTCACAGGGCCGCATCCACACCTCGACGACGGGCGTGCTCGTCTTCCCCGAGGTGGATGAGCCCGAAGAGGTGCAGATCGACCAGAACGATCTGAAGATCGACGTGTACCGCTCCTCGGGCCCCGGCGGCCAGTCGGTCAACACGACCGACTCGGCGGTGCGCATCACGCACCTGCCGACGGGCATCGTCGTGTCGATGCAGAACGAGAAGTCGCAGCTGCAGAACCGTGAGGCGGCGATGCGCGTCCTGCGCGCCCGCATCCTCGCGAAGCAGCAGGAGGAGCTCGACGCGATCGCATCCGATGCGCGCAAGAGCCAGATCCGCTCCATGGACCGCTCGGAGCGCATCCGCACCTACAACTTCCCCGAGAACCGGATCGCCGATCACCGCACCGGCTACAAGGCCTACAACCTCGACCAGGTGATGAATGGCGCGATCGGCCCCGTCATCGAGTCCTGCATCCGCATGGACGAGGAGGCGCGCCTCGCGGCCCTCGGTGGCGACGAGTAGCTCGGTTCGGCCCGGATCACTCCACCAGCGGGACGAGTGAGGCGCCCGCCATCGCCCATCGCTGCGAGGCGACCTCCAACTGCGCCTCGGTGCCGGCGACCACGACGTGGAAGGGGATTGCAGGGCGGTCCCACCATTCACCCCGTGCGATGGGCTCCGCCCATGCCTTGCTCGCGTAGTCGCACGCGCTCGCGAACCAGGCTATGGATGCTGACTCCTGCTCCAGGAGTTGGTCTGGCTCGACGATCACGATGACGTACCCGCGACCTGGAGGCAGATCATCCAGATCGGCAAGGCACTCGTTGAATGCGTTCTCGTTCTCTCCGAAATAGAGCGGAAACTGCATCGCTGCAGCGAATTCGTCGAACACCCCTGAGAGCGTGCGCATCTTTCGTCCGCGCACTATCCGCACAGTGAACCCGGATTCCGCCCACCGGATGCGGGCTGATCCGATCGCCGTAGCGTCGCCGCACATCGCAAGAGGACGGAACTCGGTGCCGACACTGCTCAGTGCATCCACGTCAACCTCCGTTCAGAAGACTGTGCTGTCAATGGCGCGACTCTGGCCTGGCCGTATTCGAGGTGCGTCATGGGGGGTCTTGGCGCCAGGGGTCGATTTGTCGGAGAGTCGGGCCGAGAAGGCCGCGAAGTCCCGCTCCCGGCTGGCCCGGGCTGGGGATCATCTCGATTCCACTCGCGCCGATCAGATCCCGAATGTCTGCCTCACCAGCTTGATACTCACGATCCAACCATGCGATCACTGAACTGCACGGGTCTGGGCTCTCGTCGTAGTGGGCAG
>JAEYUT010000170.1 GCA_023432305.1 Actinomycetes bacterium | reverse complement strand
GGCTGGGAGGCCGTCGCGACGACGGTCGAAGACGCCGGCGCTCTCGCTCGCGAGGTCGCCGCGACGCTCGCCGAGACGACCGACCGCAAGGTGCTCGTCGTCATCGAGCAGATCGGCGACTTCCTCTCGACGCCCGCCGACTCGGCGCTCGTCGAGATGATCAAGGCGGTCAAGCGCAGCGACCACGTGCTCATCGCCGAGAACGAGACGGCGGGCTGGAGCTCGTCGTGGCCGCTTCTCGCGGAGGTCAAGGGCGCCCGCACGGGCTTCCTGCTTCAGCCGGAGGCGGTGGAGGGCGACACGATCCTCAAGACCTCGCTGCCGCGCGTCTCGCGCTCCGACTTCCCGCCCGGGCGCGGCTACTTCATCGCCCGCGGCAAGGCCGTGCGCGTGCAGCTGCCGCTCGCCGATGTGTGAGGGGCGCTGATGGGGAGCACTCCCCGTTGATGAATTCTCAGTGAGTAGTAGGGTTCAGGTGGCCTAACCCGTCGGGCCTACTCAGGACCACCACCCAGGAGAACGATGAGCGACCTGATCATCGACGACGCGACGATCGGCACCATGCTGTCGAACCTCGCGCGCGTGCGACGCGAGTTCGAGAACGCAAACGAGAAGAGTGACGAGGTCGCTGTCTCCGTCGGGCACGCCCGGCTCGGCGAGAGGGTGCGCGGGTTCGCCCACAACTGGGACCGGCGCCGGCAGGACCTGGTGGAGCAGATGACCGAGATCGAGCAGAACCTGCAGATGATCCGCGACTCCTTCGCCGATGCCGACAGCGAGCTCACGAAGGGACTCGGCGGATGAGCCGGCCCACCGACTGGACCGCCCTGCAGCAGTGGGACGACCCGATCCCGGGGGACTGGCAGAAGGTGAAGACGTCGGCGACGCGCTACAGCGGGATCGCCGAGGCGATCCTGGCCGCCAAGGCGGACCTGCTCGCCGTCTGCGAGGACGGCTGGATGGAGGGCGACGCGATCGACGCGGTCCGGGAGGTCGCGGTCCAGGTCGCGGATCGGATCGGCCGCGCGCATGAGCGATACCAGGGTGTCGCGACGGCGCTCGCAGGGTACGTGGAGCCGCTGCGCTCAGCGCAGGACGCCTCCGTGTCGCTCCTCGACCAGGCGGAGTCGCAGCGAACCGACCGCAACTACGCGCGGGGACGCGTGGACTACTGGACGGACGAGCTCAACCGCCTGATGTACCAGGGCGGGGACCCGCAGGACGCCGAGGAGGCGCGCCAGAAGCTCACCTACTGGTTGGGACGCGTCTCCACCGCGGAGAGCGACCTGTGGGGCCTCATCTCGCAGCTGAATGCGGTGGTGGCTGAGCGGGACGCGGCTGCGAACGCAGCGGCCGACGCCATCGAGGACGTCGAGAGCAGCGGCGGCCTGAACGATGACGTCTGGGACGACGTCGACCAGTTCCTCGCCGAGCACGGCGAGCTCATCGACCAGATTCTCACGATCGCCGGGTACATCGCGGCGGCACTCGCCGTCATTGCGCTCTTCGTTCCGGGGCTCAACCTGCTCGTTCTCGGCGTCGGGATCGCGATCGCGGCGGCGACGATCCTGAACGTCGCCGCCAAGGTGACCACCGGGCGCATCTCGATCGTGGAAGCGGTGCTCACGACGGCGCTGGCGCTGGTTCCGTTCGGGGTGGGCAAGATCCTGGGGAACGCCGCGAAGGGACCGATGAACGCGTTGCGCGATGTCGCATCGACGAGCGTCATGCGAAGCGCGGCCGGAGCGGGGGCGAGCGGCGTGACCAAGGCGCAGGCTCTCCAGATCGTCGACGAGCTGATCAACGCACGGCGCGGGATTGCCCTCACGGGGAGCCCGGTGGCGCAGATGATGAACGTCAACCAGCTCTCCAACATGGTGTTGCGCTCGGGGTTGGAGTCGCTCCCGGTGGCAGCCGCGGCGCAAGCGCCCCTCGCCTGGATGATCGCCGGAAACGCGACAGACGTCGGGATGGAGTTTGCGGGAGTGGCGATGGACCACGAGAAGGTTCTGGAAGGGATCGGCGAGCCGCCGGCATCGATGCGGAACGACAATTGGTGAGTGAGGACGACACCCGGATCGGCCGCGGCGCGGCAATCGCCACCGTCGTTCTTGCGATCGTCGGGCTCGTGGGCACTGCGGTGTTCATGGTCACCGGTCTCGTCATGAACATCATCGCGGACCCGGATCCGGTCACCGATGATCCCTCGGCTCGCGTCTGGGAGCGCTACAAGGGCATCTTCCCGCTGGAGATGCCCTGGTGGGTCTATCTCCTGCCGGCGCTCGGCTGGATCATTGTGCTCGTTGCCGTGTGGAAGCCGAAACGATCGTTCATGGGAATGTCGCGCAAGGGCGGGCTCGTCATGTTCGCGTCGCCGGGCTTCACCGCCGGGTTTGCGACTCTCACCGCGATCGCAGCACTCACGACGGGGCTGTACATGCCCGAGCCGCGCTACGGGCTGTTCTGGATTCCGGCAGCGGTGCTCGGTGCGACGGCGGTCGTTGCCGGGGTGCGTGCGCGCGTCCTGTCGCGGCGACGATCCGCGGCGTTGCAGGCCGAACTGGCGAAGAGGCGAGAGGCGAGCGCTCGAGCGAAGCTGCGGCGACAGGAGCGGGCATATCGTGACGAATGAGATTCTCGGCGGGTTCACGATCGTGCTGCCGCCCGGATGGATTCGCCTCGCTGTCGACGACACGACAGACGAGTCGTTCACGAAGCTGATCGCGCAATTGGCAAGCGCGGCGCCGCCTGAGCGACGCATCCGGTTGCGACGCCTCATGCAATCCACCGCGGATGCGGCTCTCGCCTCGGCGCGAGAGCGTGGCGCCACCGATCTGATCGTCTCCTTCGCCACTGTCGACGGGCTTCCGATTCCGGTCTCAATCGTCGTGCTTCCGTTGCCGGAACCGCCCACCGGTCGCTCGCCCGACGAACATCTGGTGGCGCTCGCGCGCCCGGGTTCGCGCGTCATCGAAGTCGACTCAGTGGCTGCGATCCGGCGCACCCAAGATGCGCCGGGGGAGAGTGAGGCTCTACCGCACCGCTCGGTGAACTACATCCTCCGCCACCCGCACACTCGGCGATGGATGCTGTTCAGCGCGAGCATCCTCATGACAGATGACGAGGACTACGCGGAAGTCCTCGACGCGCTCGAGATCCTCGTCGACGCCATCATGTCGACAGTACAGCTCACCGCCGTCAGCCCAGTCGCACCGGCATGAACATGACGCAGCCCAGAGAGTGAGAACGTCGTGAGTTTCGCAATCGATCACCCGGTCAGCTGGATCGGCATTCCCGAGCGCTGGCCGTATCCCCGA
>JAEYUT010000135.1 GCA_023432305.1 Actinomycetes bacterium | reverse complement strand
CCATCGAGTTGGCGACGTAGTAGTTGTAGATCTCGCGAATGTGCGGCAGGTCGGCCTCGGTCGCGTCCCGGATCGTGAACGCGAACTCCGGCTCCGGATCCGGGGCCTTGCGCAGATGACGCGGCAGCTGCCGGGGCGGGTTGTACTCCTCTTCCAGCATCCTGGCCTCTCCGATCACGGTCGTCGTCTGAGGTGCGGGGCACCGTGGGAGTGCCGCCGCACACTCCACCTTGCCACCGAACCGACTCCCCCCGCGCGCCGCCGTCAGATGAGCTCGTCGGCGGGACCCGGATCCCAGTCGATCGGAGCCGCTCCCTGCTCGAACAGCAGAGCGTTCACCCGACTGAAGGGACGGGATCCGAAGAACCCGCTCCGAGCGGACAGGGGGCTCGGATGCGCGGATTCGATGAGGGGGATGCCGCCGAGGAGCGGACGCAGCGACTGAGCATGTCGCCCCCAGAGCACGCCGACGAGGGGCGCATCGCGCTCTGCGAGCGCCCGGATCGCGCGGGCGGTCACCGACTCCCAGCCGAGGCCCCGGTGCGACCCTGCCTCACCCGCGCGCACCGTGAGCGTGCGGTTGAGCAGAAGCACGCCCTGGTCGGCCCACGCCGACAGGTCGCCGTGAGGACGCGGTGCGATGCCGAGATCGTCGTGCAGCTCGCGGTAGATGTTGACGAGACTGCGGGGAAGCGGTCGCACGCGCCGGTCGACCGCGAACGAGAGGCCGACGGCGTGCCCCGGTGTGGGATACGGATCCTGACCCACGATCAGCACACGAACCTGCGCGAGCGGGGCGCGGAACGCCCGGAGCACATTCTCGGGCGACGGCAGCCAGTCGATCCCCTCGCTCCGTTCGAGGTCGAGGCGCTCGCCGATCCGCTGCAGCTCGTCCGCGACAGGCGCGAGCGCGGTGCGCCACCCGGGGTCGAGAGCGGTGTCGAGCAGCGGCGTCATTCGCCGAGCGTGCCCACGATGACCCCCGCGGGAGCGTCGATCACCTGCCACACGCTGCCGTCCCCGCGCACGCCGAAGCCGTGATCGCCGACGATGAGCGCCGTACGCTCGTCGATCGCCACACCCCCGTCGACGAGACCTGCTTCCGTCGCCGCCACGAGACGGCTGAGGGTGCCCCATTGGGCGGCGTGCACATCGACGGCGATGTCGACGAGCGCAATGCCTTCGGCGATCGTGACCTCGTCGAGCCCCTCGCCGGTCTCGTCCGGGCACACCTCGACGCCGTTGATCCGCCAGCCGCCGATGATCGCGCGGTCGGCCGCGATCATCGCCCCCGCCGAGTAGCCGAGATACGGAAGACCATCCGCGACGAGCAGGCGGATCTCCTCGATGAGCGGATCGATGGCCTCCAGATACCACGGCGTCACCCCGCCGCCCACGAGCAGACCATCGATGTCGGTGAGCACGCTCGCCTCGAACACGGCAGGGCGGATGAGGGCCGTCACGACCGGATCGCACGGGGCGACGTCACGCAGCATCCGGGCGTACATCGCGCTGTACTCGCGCATGTGCTCCTCGACATCGCCGATGATCAGCACCGCGATCCGGGGCACCGTGCGCCCGCTCGACGCCGCCCGCTCCGCCGACTCCTCGATGAAGGTGCGCGCAGATTCCGCGCCCGACTCGTCCGTCCAGCCACCGCCCACCAGATGCACACTCATCGCGCATCCTCTCGCTGGTTCGCCACGCTCAGCTCGCTCGCCATGGGACAACGTTAGTCACCTCAGCCTGCCACTAGCATCCGAACATGACCCGTACCCGCAATGCCGGCGCGATCACCTTCGCTCTCGTCGGATTCCTCTTCCTGCTCGAGATCGTGAGCGGCATCCTTCAGGGCTTCTACGTTCCGCTCATGCCGGACATCGCGGTCCATCTGAGCGTGACCGACGGCGACCTCAACTGGTTCGAGGCGTCGCAGCTGCTGCTCGCCTCGATCATCGTTCCGATCTTCGCGAAGCTCGGCGACATGTACGGGCACAAGAGGATCCTGCTCATCTCCACCGCGCTCACCGCGGGCGCCAGCTGGTGGCTCGCGTTCTCGGGCGATTTCTGGAGCTTCCTGGTCGCGTGGTCGCTGCAGGCGTTCTACGTGGTGTGGCTGCCGCTCGAGGTGGCCCTCATCTTCGACCGCGGCCGCCGCACGGGCACCTCCGCGTCGCAGACGCGCCGCGCCGCCGGCTTCCTCGTCGTCGCGCTCGAAGCGGGTGCGATCATGGGCGCGCTCGGCAGCGCGCAGATCCTCAAGGCGACCTCCGGCGACATCATGCTCACCCTGTTCGCTCCCGCCATCGCCGTGACGCTCGTGTTCTTCGCCATCCTCTTCGGTGTTCCAGAGTCGGAGCCCGCCGGGGTCCGCAAGCTCGACGGATTCGGCTTCGTGCTGCTTTCGATCGGGTTGCTGCTCATCACCGCGGGGCTCGTCTTCCTGCGGGTCGACGACCTCGACGGCATGCCCGTGCCGCTCGAGACCCGCCTGAGCCTGCTCGCGATCGCCGCCATCCTCGGCGCAGCCGTGCTGTGGGTGTTCGCGCGCTGGGAACTGCGTCACCCGGACCCCGCGATCGACCTGCGCGTCATGCGTCAGCCGACCATGTGGCCGCTGCTCGTCACCGCGGGGCTCTTCGGCATCTCCGTGCTCGGCGCCCAGACGCCGCTCGCGACCTACGCGGGAACCGACCCCGCGATCCACGGCTACGGACTCGGCTTCGACGCGACCGTGCGCTCGTACCTGATCGGCGTGTATCTGGTGGCGATGATCCTCGGCGCGCTCGCCTTCGCGGCTATCGCGAAGCGCGTCTCCCCGCGCCTGTCGCTGGTGCTCGCAGCATCCTTCGTGGGCGTCGGCTACCTGCTGTTCCTGCCGTTCCATCTCGAAGCGTGGCAGGTCATCGCCAACATGGTGATCGCCGGCATGGGATCGGGTGCTCTCGTCGCGGCGCTCCCCGCGGCAGCCGCGGCGGCCGCGCCGAAGGGTCAGACGGGCGTCGCCTCGGGGATGACGAACACGACCAAGACGATCGGCGGCGCGTTCGCGTCTGCGCTCTTCGGCGTGGTGCTCGTGAGCGCCGCAGCGGATGTGGGCGAGACGGTCGCCCCGCTCGCGGGCTACATGACCGTGTGGGCGGTGTGCGGTCTCGGTGCTGTCGTCTCGGTCGTGCTGCTGTTCGCGGTGCCGAAGCTCGCGTTCGCCGACGCGCTGCCCGACGAGCCCGCGACCGCCGACCCCGAGACCGCGACCGCGACCGCGGACGAGTCACGCTGACGTGTGTGCGGCCGGGCTGACATCCCGGTCGCACCCCGCATCAGAGCTTGGGAACGAGCGGCCCGTGCGCGAAGACGCGCGCCGCCGACTGTGCCACCGGCTTGATCGTCACGAGGTCGAGGTTGACGTGCGGGGGAAGCTCCGCCGCATGCACGATCGCCTCCGCGATGTCGTCGGCGACGAGCGGGTTCGCGACATTCGCGTAGACCGCCTCCGCCGCCTCCGCATCTCCGCGCAGCCGCTTGAGCGAGAAGTCCGTCTTGACCATGCCGGGTGCGATCTCGACGACGCGGATCGGCTCACCGCCGAGTTCGAGGCGAAGCACCGCCATGAGCGCGTGCTGCGCATGCTTGGCGGCGTTGTAGCCGCCTCCGCCCGGATACACCACATGGCCGGCGATCGAGGTGACGGCGAGGATGTCGGCTGCGCCCCGCTCGAGCGAACCGCGCCGCAGGGCGGGCAGGAGCGCCGAGACCATGCGCTGCGTGCCCAGCACGTTCGTCTCGAACATCTCCCGCCAGTCGTCGGGGTTCCCCTCCTCGACTGTCTCGACGCCGATCGCACCGCCCGCGTTGTTCACGAGCGCGTGCAGGGGCCCCATCGCCTCCACCTCGGCGCGCACCCGGGCCACATCGTCCGCGACCGTCACATCCGCGACGATCGGCGTGAGCACCCCCTCTTCGGCGAGCGCGGCAAGGCGGTCGGCGCGGCGGGCCACGCCCACCACCTCCCACCCGCGCGCGGCGAAGCGACGCGCAGTCGCCTCCCCGATTCCGGAGCTGGCACCCGTGACGACGACGCGATAGGACATGACCCCACGTTAGGGGAAACCCCTGGGCCCCTTGTGCGTAGGGTTGGAGGATGAACGGGACCCCCCAGCCGAGCATCGTGAAGGAGCGGGTGCCGTTCTGGGACAACGCACGCTTCGCATGCATCGTGCTGGTGGTCACCGGGCACGCGATCCAGCGCCAGACGAGCGACTCCGACAACGCGCTCGCGCTCTACCTGTTCATCTACGCGTTCCACATGCCCGCGTTCGCGATCATCTCCGGCTTCTTCTCGAAGGCCGAGCCGCCCGGCCGCAAGCAGATGCGCCGCGTGCTCACCGACATCGTGATCCCGTACGCGATCATGCAGGGCATCTGGTCGCTCGTGCAGTGGATCGTCGAAGGCCGCAGCGCCTTCAACCCCACGGAGCCGAAATGGACGCTCTGGTTCCTGCTCGCGCTCGCGATCTTCCGCCTGATCCTGCCCTACCTCGCCCTCCTGCGGTGGCCGCTCGTCTGGGCGGTGGCGGCGTCGGTGCTGGTCGGCTACTTCCCCAACGTCGACTCGACGTTCTCGCTGTCCCGGGCGATCGGCATCCTGCCGTTCTTCGTGCTGGGCTGGGCGCTTCGCCACACACGCGTCGTCGACCAGTGGCGCGCGGCGAGCCGGGGAACGGTGTGGTGCATCCGCGCTGCCGCAGTCACCCTGTTCGGCCTGTGGCTGTGGGTCGTGCTCGCCAACCTCGACCTCTTCCGCGAGATCGACCTGCGGTTCTGGTTCTTCTACGACGACCACTACCGGGCGCTCGGCGAGAGCTCGTGGTGGGCGGGCCTGCTGCGGCTGGGGCTCATCCTGCTCGCGGTGCTGCTGTCGACCGCATTCCTCGTGCTCATCCCCCGGCGCGAGACGTTCTTCACCGCATTCGGGCAGGCGACCATGTACGTCTACCTGCTGCACTCGTTCGTGCTGTACCCGATCCGCGAATCGGGCGTCCTCAAGGACGAGCACTCGTCGGCAGTGTGGCTGCTCACCATGGTCTTCGCGTCGCTCGCGATCTCGGTGCTGCTGGCGAGCCCCTGGATCCGGCGAATCTTCCGCCCCCTCATCGAACCCCGGCCGGCCTGGCTCTTCGTCGATCGCGACGACCGCGCGCCGAGCCCCTCCCGCATCGACCCGACCGGCGCACGACGGTCCTGACCGCACCTCACTGTGTGACGCGGTGTTGCACCTCGGATTGCCTGCCCCGGCGGGGCGGTCGTAACGTCGATTCGACCACGCGCAACGACGCGCACCACAGACCCGAACCACGAGGGAGCACCATGTCGGACTGGAAGTTCGAGACCCAGCAGATCCACGCCGGCGCAGCGCCGGACCCCGTGACCAACGCGCGCGCCACGCCGATCTACAAGACCACCTCGTACGTGTTCAACAACGCCGACCACGCGAGGAACCTCTTATCCCTCGCCGAATTCTGCAACATCTACAC
>JAEYUT010000113.1 GCA_023432305.1 Actinomycetes bacterium | reverse complement strand
GCCTTCGAGGGCGTAGCGGGGCGCCTCGTTGCCGAGCTGGTAGGCGAGCGTCGTGATGAGCCCGTTCTCGCTCGCGACCTTCTCGGTGCCCGTGTTGACGATGAGGAAGTTGCCGGTGCCGTAGGTGTTCTTCGACTCGCCCGCGTCGAAGGCGGCCTGGCCGAAGGTCGCCGCCTGCTGGTCGCCGAGGATGCCCGCGATCGGCACCTCGCGCAGCAGGCTGTCGCTGTGCGCCGTGCCGTACACCTCGGAGGAGGAGCGGATCTCGGGCAGCATCGCGCGCGGCACGTCGAACGCCTCCAGCAGCTCGTCGTCCCACTGGAGCGTGTCGAGATCCATGAGGAGGGTGCGGCTCGCGTTCGTGACATCCGTCGCGTGGACGCCGCCGTCGGTGCCGCCGGTGAGGTTCCACAGCACCCAGGTGTCGGGGGTTCCGAACAGCAGCTCGCCGCGCTCGGCACGCTCGCGCGCCCCGTCGACCTGGTCGAGGATCCACGCGATCTTGGTGGCGGAGAAGTAGGTGGCCAGCGGCAGACCGGTCTTCGCGGCGAAGCGGCGCACACCGCCGTCGGCGGCGAGGGTGTCGACGCGGTCCTGGGTGCGGGTGTCCTGCCAGACGATCGCGTTGTGGATGGCCTTGCCCGTGGTCCTGTCCCACACGATCACGGTCTCGCGCTGGTTGGTGATGCCGATCGCCGCGACGTCGTGACGGGTGATGCCGGCGTCCGCGAGGGCCTCGCCGATCACGTGGCGGGTGTTGTGCCAGATCTCCTGGGGGTCGTGCTCGACCCAGCCCGGCTGGGGGAAGATCTGGCGGTGCTCGCGCTGCCCGGAGCTCACGATGCGCCCGTTGTCGTCGAACACGATCGCGCGGGTGCTCGTGGTGCCCTGGTCGATGGAGACGATGTGACGGGGTTCGGGTGCGGCGGCGGCCATGCGGGACTCCTTCGGTGTGGTTCGAGGCTAGAGGGACGTTCGGCGGCGAGCCAGCCGGTGAACGGACGTGCAGGTCATGCGGCGCCGTGGACGAGGCGGCGGGCGAGACCTTCGTCGATCACGAGGTCGGTGACGATCCCGGCTGCGAGCGCGCCGCGCAAGGTGTCGAGCTTCTGCGCGCCGGAGACGATGCAGATGCGGCGCGCGGCGCGGCGGATGCGGTCGATTCCGGGCCCCGAGCTGCGGGCGTTGAGCGCGACGTCCTCCCACGAGCCGTCGGCGCGGTAGAAGACGGTGGCGACGTCGCCGACGACCTTGTCCTCGGCGAGGCTCGCGTAATCCGCGCGATCGAGGTAGCCGCCGATGTGCACGCGGCTGGGAACGGCGGCGAGCGAGGAGCCGAGGCCGAAGATCGCGACGTCGAGCCGGTCGTGCAGGTCGAGGACCCGCCGCATGGAGCGCTCGCGCCAGAGGGCGTCGCGCGTTGCCGGGTCGTCGAAGAGCGCGGGCACGGGGAACTGCTGGGTTCGAGCGTGGAATGCGGTGCCGAAGCGTCCGAGGATGTCGCTGGCATACTCGATGCCCGTCGTCTCGGTGTTGCCGGCGCCGTTGAGCTGCACGATGACGGTGTTGTGCGTCTCCTTCTGCGGAAGGTGCCGGCTGATGGCGCTCACGGTCGAGCCCCATGCGATGCCGACGACGAGGTTGGCGTCGATGTATCGGGGGAGCAGGCGCGCCGCGGTGAGTGCGACCCGCTCGAGGCGCTCGACGTCGCTCAGGCGATCGGGGGCCGGCACGACATGTGCGCTCACGCGGTGGCGCGTGCGCAGCTCCATCTCGAGGCGGGCGCCGGATTCCAGGGGCGAGCGCACCTGGATGTCGACGATCCCGAGGTCGCGAGCGAGGCTCAGCAGGCGCGAGACGGAGGAGCGCGACGTGCCGAGCTCCGTGGCGATGGTCTCCATCGTCTGGTCCTGCATGTAGTACAGCTGCGCTGCGCGGAGGGCGAGGAGCTCCTTCGGATCGATCGCAGGATCGGGCCGCGGGGCCATGCCTCCTCCTTTCTGCACATTTGTGCAGCCGTTTTGCAATGCTGTGCGAGCAGTTCCCACGATAGACGCATGACATCGCCGCGCCCCGCACACCCCACCCGCCCTCTCGTCGCAGAACTCGCCGAGCGGGGCCGCGTGCAGGCGCTCATCATCGGCGGCGGCATCAACGGCATCGCCACGTTCCGCGACCTCGCGCTGCAGGGCGTCGACGTCGTCCTCGTCGAGCGCGCCGACTTCGCCTCGGGGGCGACCGCAGCCTCCAGCCACATGATCCACGGCGGCATCCGCTACCTCGAGAACGGCGAGTTCCGTCTCGTCAAGGAGTCGGTCGAAGAGCGCAACGGCCTCCTGCGCATCGCGCCCCACTTCGTGAAGCCCCTCGAGACGACGATCCCGATCTACTCCACCTTCAAGGGCATCCTGCAGGCGCCTCTGCGCTTCCTCACCCACAAGCAGGGCAAGCCCACGGAACGCGGCGCGCTGCTCATCAAGGTGGGCCTCACGATCTACGACATCTTCTCCCGTGACGGCGGCACGGTGCCCCGCCACCGCTTCCACGGTCGCAAGCGCTCGCTCGAGGCGCTCCCCGTGCTCGACCCGAAGATCCGCTACACCGCCACCTACTTCGACGCCTCCGTGCACGACCCCGAGCGCCTCGCACTCGACGTGCTCCTCGACGGCTGCGCCGCCGACGAGCGCGCCACGGCCGTCAACTACGTGGAGGCGATCGGCCTCGACGGCGACACCGTGACCCTGCGCGACACGGTCACCGGCGCCACCTTCACCCTCGCCGCCGACGTCGTCGTCAACGCCTCAGGCCCCTGGTCCGACCTCACCAACGAAGCGCTCGGCCGGCCCTCGCAGTTCATGGGCGGCACGAAGGGCTCGCACATCGTGCTCGACAACGAGGAGCTCCTGCAGGCCACGAAGGGCCGCGAGATCTTCTTCGAGCACGAAGACGGCCGCATCGTGCTCATCAACCCGATCAAGGGTCGCGTGCTCGTCGGCACGACCGACATCGACGCCGACCCCTCGCAGCCGGCGCTGTGCACTGAGGAGGAGGTCGACTACTTCTTCGACCTCATCCACCACGTGTTCCCCACGATCCAGGTGGACCGCGAGCAGATCGTGTTCCGCTACTCCGGCATCCGCCCCCTGCCGCGTCACGAGGACACCGCCCCCGGCTACGTCTCCCGCGACTACCGGGTCGAGGTCGCAGGCCGCGACGGCGCCGCACCCGTCGTGACCCTCGTCGGCGGCAAGTGGACCACGTTCCGCGCGCTCGGCGAATCGCTCGCCAACACCGTGCTCGGACTCCTCGGCGCGGAGCGCCGGGTCTCCACCGCGAAGCTCGCGATCGGCGGCGGCGTCGACTACCCGTCCACCCCGCAGGCGGCCGAGGCGTGGATGCGCGCGAACCTCGCCGATGTGCCCGCGGCTCGCCGCGCCCAGCTGCTCGAGCGCTACGGAACGCGCGCCCGCGCTGTCGCCGCCTTCCTCGGCTCGGGGGACGACCGCGAGATCCTCGGCGGACGCCTCTCGACCCGGGAGCTCGCGTGGATGGTCGAGAACGAGCAGGCCGTGCACCTGACCGATGTGCTCCTGCGGCGCACCGACATCGCCTTCACGGGAGCACTCAGCGAGGAGGTCCTCCTCGAGATCGCCGATGCGCTCGCCGAGGCCTCCGGATGGGACGCCGACGCCCTCGCGGCGCAGCTCGACGCCGCCCGCGCCGAGCTCGCGACCCGGTTCGGAGTGGAGCTTGCCCCCGCCCTGGCGGAGTGACGCGCACAGACGTAGATTGAGGTCGGATCCGCCGAGCCAGACAGCGCGGATCCGACCTCATCTGTGAAAGAAGCTCTGTGCTCGGCAAACTGCTCGCGCGCTATCTGCGCCCGTATGCGCCGCTCCTGATCGGCGTCGTCATCTTCCAGCTGATCCAGTCGGTCGCCTCCCTCTACCTGCCTGCGATCAACGCCGACATCATCGACGACGGCGTCGCGACGGGCGACACCGGGATCATCGTGCGGCTCGGGGCGCTCATGCTCGGCATCACGCTCGTGCAGATCGCCGCTGCGATCGCCGCCGTCTACTTCGGCGCGAAGGCATCGATGGCCCTCGGCCGCGACCTGCGTGCCTCCGTGTTCCACCGTGTCGGCGAGTTCTCCGAGCGCGAGGTGGCGCGCTTCGGTGCCCCCAGCCTCATCACCCGCTCCACGAACGACGTACAGCAGGTGCAGATGCTCGTGCTGATGACGTGCACGATGCTCGTGGCCGCCCCCATCCAGTCGATCGGCGGCGTCATCATGGCGCTGCGCGAGGATGTGGCGCTCTCGGGGATCCTCGCCGTCGCTGTTCCCGTGCTGCTCATCGGCGTCGGGCTCATCATCGCGCGCATGGTCCCGCTGTTCCGGGTGATGCAGACGCGCATCGACACCGTCAACCGCGTGCTGCGCGAACAGCTCACCGGCATCCGCGTGATCCGCGCATTCGTGCGGGAATCGGCTGAGCGGGCGCGCTTCGGCCGCGCCAATGACGAGCTCACGGACACCGCGCTGCGGGCGGGGCGCCTGTTCGCGCTCATGTTCCCGGTCGTGATGCTCGTCATGAACGTCTCGAGCATCGCGGTCATCTGGTTCGGCGCGTTCCGCATCGAGGCGGGCGCGATGCAGGTCGGCTCGCTCATCGCGTTCCTCAGCTATCTCATGCAGATCCTCATCGCCGTCATGATGGCGACGTTCATGACCGTCCTGCTGCCGCGGGCCGCTGTCTCGGCCGACCGCATCGGCGAGGTGCTCGAGACCGAGCCCTCCGTCGTCGCCCCGGAGATCCCCGTCTCCGAGCTCGGCAGCGGCGGCCGCGTGGAGCTGCGCGAGGCGACCTTCGCCTACCCCGGAGCGGACGCACCCGTGCTGCACGAGGTGAGCTTCACCGCCGAGCCTGGGACGACGACGGCGATCATCGGCTCCACCGGATCCGGCAAGACGACGCTCGTGAACCTCATCCCGCGCCTGTTCGACGTGACGGAGGGGGCCGTGCTCGTCGACGGCGCGGATGTGCGCCACCTCGACCCCGAGGTGCTGTGGAGCCGAATCGGGCTCGTGCCGCAGAAGCCCTACCTGTTCTCCGGCACGATCGCCTCGAACCTGCGCTACGGCAACCCCGACGCCACCGACGAGGAGCTGTGGGCGGCACTGGAGATCGCGCAGGCGCGCGACTTCGTCGAGCGGATGCCCGAGCGGCTGGAGGCCCCCGTCGCGCAGGGCGGCACCAACGTCTCGGGCGGTCAGCGGCAGCGGCTCGCGATCGCGCGGGCGCTCGTGAAGCGCCCCGAGATCTACATCTTCGACGACTCGTTCTCCGCCCTCGACACCGCGACCGATGCGCGGCTGCGCCAGGCGCTCGCATCCCGCCTCGAGGGCGCCACCTTCATCGTCGTCGCGCAGCGCGTCTCCACGATCATCGACGCCGACCAGATCATCGTCCTCGACGACGGCATGATCGTGGCCCGCGGAACCCATGCGGAGCTGCTGGAGACCTCGACCGAGTACCGCGAGATCGTCGACAGCCAGCTGAGCGCGGAGGAGGCGGCATGAGCACCGCGAGGTCGGGGCCGCCCGTCGGGCCGCGTCGCGGACCGGGAGCCGGGCACGGCGGATTCGGTGCCGGCATGCCCACGGAGAAGTCGATGACGTTCGGCCCGAGCGCGAAGCGGCTCATCGGCCAGCTGCGGCGCGAGCGCCTTCTCGTCATCATGGTCATCGTCCTCGGCGTCGTGAGCGTCGCGCTCACGGTCGCGGGGCCCAAGCTCCTCGGCGAAGCGACCAACCTCGTGTTCGAGGGGGCGATCTCGGCCCAGATGCCCGCAGGGGCCACGAAGGAGCAGGTCATCGCCGACCTCCAGGCGAAAGGCGACACCCAGCTCGCCGAGATGATCCGCAGCATGGATCTGCGCCCCGGCGAGGGGATCGACTTCTCGGCGCTCTCCGTCGTCCTCGGCAGCGTGCTGCTGCTGTACGTCGCCGCGTCCGTGTTCTCCTGGGGCCAGTCGTATGTGCTCAACGGCATCACCCAGCGCACTGTGCGGCGCCTTCGCGAGCAGGTTGAGGACAAGCTGCACCGGCTTCCGCTCAGCTACTTCGACCGGATGCCCCGCGGCGAGCTCCTCAGTCGCGTCACGAACGACATCGACAACGTCTCTCAGAGCCTCCAGCAGACCCTCTCGC
>JAEYUT010000092.1 GCA_023432305.1 Actinomycetes bacterium | reverse complement strand
TCGGGCGGCGTGCAGCTGCTGCTCTCGGCGGTGCTGGTCGGGGTCGTCGTGTTCGTCATCGCAACAGCCGCTCCCGCGGTGCGTCTCGAGCGCTGGGAGCCGTTCATGCCGCAGGGCTGGGACGGCGTCGCTCTCGCCATCAGCCTCTTCGTGTGGGCGTTCGCCGGTGGGGAGGCGATCACGCACGTCGCGCACGAGTTCCGCAATCCGCGTCGCACGATCGTGTGGGCGACCGTCATCGCCCTGGCTGTCGTGGGTGCCGCCTACCTCGGCCTGCAGTGGGTCACGATCGGTGTGCCGACGGCGGGCGACAGCCCGGTGCCGCTGATCGACCTGGTGAGCGTCACCATGCCGGCTGCGGGCCCGCTCATCGTCGGCGGCATCGCGACCTTGGTGGTCGTCGGCGTGCTGAACGCCTACATGCCCGCGTTCGCCAACCTCACGGCATCTCTTGCGCGCGATGGCCACCTGCCGCGCTGGTTCGCGAAGGGAGCCGAGGCGGGCCAGGCTCCGCGGCGCGCACTGGTGCTCGTCGGGAGCGTCATCCTCGCCTACACCGCCGTGTTCTTCGGTTTCGGGCTGGAGCTGGAGACGTTCATCCTCATCCACACGAGCGCGATGGTGGCGATCTACGCGATCGGAATGGTCGCCGCTGTCGTGCTGCTGGAGCGCTTCACGCTCGGCTGGTGGCTCGCCGTCATCTCGGTCGTCCTCACCACGGGGCTGCTGGTGCTGGCGGGCGCCCACCTCGCGATCGCCGCCGCGCTCGCGATCGTCGCCGTGCTCGTCACGGTCGTTCGGAAGATCCGGGCCCGTGTCTGAGCAGCGCCGCCGCGTGGTGGATCTCAGCCACGTGATCCGCGAAGGGCTCGTGACGCTGCCGGGGCTTCCGACGCCCGTCATCACGCCGCACCTCACGCGCGAGGACTCGGTGCATCACTACGCCGCGGGCACGACGTTCGCGATGGACATCGTGACGATGATCGGCAACACGGGCACCTATCTCGACAGCCCGTGGCACCGCTACGGCGACGGCGCGGACCTCGCGGGACTCGACCTCGCGAGCCTCGTCGACGTCCCCGCCGAGGTGTTCCACCTGACCGATCTGGCGAGCGCGGGCATCCCCGCCGAGGTCTTCGCGGATCGCGACGTGCGCGGCAAGGCGGTGCTCCTGCACACCGGCTGGGACCGCCACTTCGGCACGCCCGAGTACGCCGTCGACCCGCCCTACCTGAGCGCTGCGGGCGTCGACCACCTCATCGAGCAGGGGGCCGCCCTTGTCGGCATCGACTCGATCAACATCGACCTCATGGTGCCCGGTGGCGAGCGGCCCGCGCACACAGGCTTCCTCGCGGCCGGCATCCACGTGGTCGAGCACCTCACGAATCTGGGTGCGCTGCCTGCTTCCGGTGCGCGCTTCACCGCCGCTCCTCCCGCCTTCGAGGGATTCGGCACGTTCCCCGTGCGCGCGTACGCGACGTTCGACTGATGTGCCGCCGGGCCCTCGGTAGGCTCGGTCGCGTGAGGGCGCGCATGCGGATGGTCGCCGCTGGGATAGCGTGCTCCGTTGCGCTGGGTGCGCTGAGCGGCTGCACCCCCGCGCCGTCTGGCCCTCCCGTCGTGGTGCTGTTCCCCGGAACCACCACGGATATCTGGGGGACGAGCGCGGCGGTGCTGCGCGCTGAGCTCGAAGACGAGGGCTACGCGGTCGATGTGCACCACGCGCGCGATGACATTCCCGCGCAGCTGCTGCAGCTGCGCGCCGCATTCGAGGCGGCGCCGACCGCTATCGTCATCGCCCCCATCGAAGCCACCGCGCTCGCGGCGGAGCTCGCCCGATCGGATGACCCGGACGTCGCCGTCATCTCCTATGACCGTCTCATCCTCGACGCGCCCGAGGTCGACTACTTCGCCACCTTCGACCATGTGGCGAGCGGCAGGCTGCATGCCGAGTCGCTGCTCGCCGCTCTCGATCTGGATGAGCGGGACCCGCGCCGGGGACCGGCGCAGGTGGAGCTGCTCGCCGGTTCGGGCGACGATCCCGCCGCGCAGGCGGCATTCGCGGGAGCGCTCGACGTGCTGCAGCCCGCGCTCGCGGCCGGGCGCATCGTCGTGCCGTCGGAGCGCCTCGGCATCGATCAGACGGCTGTGCTGCGCGGGGCGCCGGCCACGGCCGCCGACCGCGTGGCGGTGCTGCTCGAGGACGGGCATCGTCTCGATGGGGTGCTGTCGCCGGATGACGCGATGAGCGCGGCGATCGCCGACGTCCTCGAGGAGAGCGGATGCGAGGTCGTGCGCGCGCCCGATCCGGCCCCGGAGACACCGGAGCCTTCGCCCACCGGCGAGGACGCCCCGTCCCCTGAGGCTGGGGCGCCGGGCGTGGAGGGTGAGCCGGAGGCGGCGGATGAGCTGGCCGATCCGCCGTGCCGCGTGGCACTCACGGGCGGGGGCACCTCCCGCGATGGGGCGCGCGCGATGCTCGCAGGGGAGCAGAGCGCCGCCGTCTACGAGGATCCGCGCGAGCTGGCGCGGATCGTCGCCGCGATGGTGAGCGAGGTCGTGCGCGGCATCGAGCCCGCTGTCACTCTGGGGGCGGTCACCGACAACGGAGCCCGCGACGTCCCGACGCTGCTGCTGGAGCCGGTGCTCCTCGATCGGGAGTCGGCGCGCCGGCTCGTCGAGTGAGGAGCCCCCGCGAGGCTCAGAGGTCGGGTGGTGACGCCGCGGGCTTCCCGGCGACGTTGAGGCGCGCGAGGATGGCTCCTCGTCCGGGGAGCCACAGCGCCGCGGCCCCGGCGAGCAGCGCACAGCCGAGCACGATCACCGCCACCCCCACGCCGTACTGCTCCGAGAGCGCGCCGCTGAGCATCGCGCCCACGGGGAAGCCGGCGATGTAGACGGACGAGCGGATCGCGATCCCGCGTCCGCGGACTCTGCTCGGCAGCAGCATCTGCAGCGATGTGTTGATCCCCACGATCATGAACAGGAAGCACGCGCCGGCGACCGTGAGCAGCGCGAGCGCGAGGCCGTAGGAGGTGGAGAGTCCGAGCGCCACCATCGCGCTGCCGAAGCCGACCATGCCGCACAGCACCGTCGTGGACAGCGGCAGGGACCGGATCCGTCCGGATGCGATCGGTGCGGCGAGCACAGCGCCGAGACCGAGCGCGGCGTTGAGCAGGCCGAGCCCGAGGGCGTCCACACGGAAGACGTCCTCCGCGAGCACGACCGTGAATGTGAAGATCGGGTTGGCGAACACGCCCACGAGCACCGACAGCACGAGCAGCAGGGCGATGCTGCGGTCCCGCAGCATCAGCGATGCCGCTTCCCAGAGCTGACGCGCGGCGTTCTCGTGCGTTGCAGGCGGCACGTACGGGTGGCGTGCACGCACCACGATCAGCACCACGATGACGACCACGAAGGTCGCCGCGTTGATCAGGAACGCAGCTCCCGCGCCGAGCGCGGCGAGCAGTCCGCCGGCGATCACGGGGCCGAGGGCACGCGCGAGATTCAGCTGGAGCGATTGAAGCGCCACGGCGGATCGCAGGGCGCTGCGGGGAACGAGGTCGTGCACGAACGCCTGCCAGCTGGGCATGTTCAGGCCCTGCGCGGCGCCGCTGAGCGCGACGGGGATCATCAGGATGCCGGGATCCCGCACGCCCGCAGCCCACACCCCCCAGAGCCCGATCGCGGCGACCGCCTGAATCGACTGGGTGACGATGAGAACGCGGCGGCGGTCGATGCGGTCGGCGAGGATCCCGCCGATGATGCCCATGAAGACGCCGGGCACGAAGCTCGCGACCGCGACGAGGCCGACCCACCACGCGCTGCCGGTGATCGCGAAGATGACGAACGGAACGGCGATGTTGCTGATCCACGCGCCCGTGTTGGAGACGAACGCCGCGGTCCAGAAGGCGGCGAACGCGGGGATCGCGAGGGCGTTCTCGGTCTCCTCCGCGGGGCGCGGGGAGGGGTTCGCGCTCACGGCCGGCTCAGGGTGATGACGCGTTCCTCGCTCATGTCGCGGATGGCGTACTTGGGTCCCTCCGCGCCGCCGAATCCGCTGCGCTTGAGTCCGCCGAACGGCATCGCGTCGACGCGGCTGCTGGAGGTCTCGTTGATGTGCACGGATCCCATCCGGAGTCGGTCGGCCGCGTCGAGAGCGGTGGCGATGTCGCGCGTGAAGATGCCGGCAGCGAGGCCGTACTCGGTGGAGTTGGCGAGCTGCACCGCCTCCTCGAAGGTGTCGAACGCGCAGAGCGACACGACGGGGCCGAACACCTCGCTGCACATGACCGTGTCCTCGGGTCGCACGCCGCGCAGGACGGTGGGGGCGACGACGTTGCCGTCGACGGTGCCGCCGGCGACGATCTCGGCCCCGTGGGCGACGGCGTCCTCGATCCATCCGCCCACGCGCTGCGCTTCGCGGGGGGCGATCAGCGGGCCCACGTAGGTCGCCTCGTCGCGCGGGTCGCCGGCGGCGAGGGGCGCGAGTCGGTCGCGCATGAGGTGGGCGACGTCGTCGATCACCGCGCGGTGCACGTAGAGGCGCTGCACCGAGGTGCACACCTGCCCGGATTTGCGGAAGGAGGCGTTGGTGGCGAGCATCGCCGCGCGCTCGAGGTCGGCGTCGGCGCAGATGATGGTGCTCGCGATGCTGCCCATCTCGAGCTGGGTGCGGCGCATTCCGACGGAGCGGTGGAGGGCTTCGCCCACGCGCGTGCTTCCCGTGAAGGCGTAGTAGCCGGGGCGCGGGTCGTCGGCGAGCCACTGGCCGACGGTGGCACCCGAGCCGTAGACCACGGAGATGAGCTCCGCGGGGAGGCCGGCGTCGAGCAGCACGCGCACGAGCGCGTCGGCGCTGAGCGGGGTCTGCGATGCGGGCTTCAGCACCACGGCGTTGCCGGCGGCGATCGCGGGGCCCACCTTGTGGGCCACGGTGTTGAGGGGCGAGTTGAACGGGGTGATGGCGACGACGACGCCGATCGCGTCGTAGCGGGTGAAGGCGAGGCGGCCTTCATGGCCTGCCACTCCGGAGAGTGGAAGCAGCTCGCCGACGAGGCGGGCGGCTTCCTCGGCGCACAGGCGGAGCGTCTCGCGGGTGCGATCCACTTCCTTGACGGCGTCGGCGAGCGTGAATCCGGCGTCGGTCTGCACGAGGGCGATGAGCTCCTCGCGGCGGGCGCCGATGAGCTCGGAGGCCGCGTGCAGGATGCGCACGCGCTCGGCGAGAGGGAGCCGGATGCGGTCGGATGCGGCGACGGCGGCGTCGATCAGGCGGGTGACCTGCTCGTGGCTGGCGGCCTGGATGTGCGCGACGGGAGCGTCGCTGTACTTGTCGGTGAGCACGTCGGCGCCCGCGTCGCCGTCGGTCCAGTCGCCCGCGATGAAGGGTCGGATGGTGGGGAGGTCGGTCGCGACGGACATTTTCTCTGGGCGCTCCTCGTCGAACGGTTCACATTTAGTTGCTGTGTCACCAAGATGGAGTTGTCAGCACGTTCTGTGTTGTGTAGTGTGCCTGACTATACACCTGTATACCGGGGTGTACGAAGCGATACCCACTCAAAGACGAGATAGAGAGACGGCATGTCACCAAGCCACGCATCCGATGCCGCGGTCGCCAGCGACCCGGTGCTGGCATCCCCCAAGCGACCGAAGATCACCGTCAGCGGAGTCACCAAGTTCTACGGACGACACAACGAAGTCCGTGCACTGCAGGACGTCGACCTCGTCATCAACGAGGGAGAGTTCGTCTGCCTCGTGGGCCCCTCCGGCTGCGGCAAGTCCACCCTGCTGCGCATGTTCGCCGACCTCCACTACCCCAGCGAGGGCACGGTCGAGATCACCCGCACGGGCAGCGGACACACCGCCGCCATGGTGTTCCAGAACTACAGCATCTTCCCGTGGAAGACGGTCGAAGAGAACATCACGCTTCCCCTGCAGGTCAACGGCACCCCCAAGGCCGAGCGCGAAGCACGCGCCCGCTCGCTCATGGAGCGCATGGGCCTCGCCGAGTTCGCCAACGCGCGCCCCGCGGCGCTCTCCGGCGGCATGGCGCAGCGCGTCTCCATCGCGCGCGCCCTCGCCGTGCAGCCCGAGATCCTCCTCATGGACGAGCCCTTCGCTGCCCTCGACGCCCAGATGCGTCGCGTCCTCCAGGACGAGCTGCTCTCCATCTGGCAGGAGGACCGCCGCACCGTCGTGTTCGTCACCCACAGCCTCGAAGAGGCCATCCTGCTCGGCGACCGCGTCGTCGTGATGTCGGCCCGACCCGGCCGCATCATCAGCGACCACCATGTGCCCTTCGAGCGCCCCCGCCGCCCCGAACTGCGCGGCACGAAGGAATTCGCCGAACTGGAGCAGAAGATCTGGGCCGAGATGCGCCTCGAGGTCGAACGGAGCGAAGAGCAGTGAGCACCCCCATCACCACCGCCACCGGCGCCGTCGCCACCGACCGCCGCGGCCCCATCCTGATCGCGCCCCGCGCCCAGGAGAAGAACCCCGACCTGTTCTTCCGCAAGCGCAAGCGCACCGCCGCGATCCTCGGACTCGGCACCCCCATCGTGCTGCTCGTCGCATGGCAGATCGCCGGCATGATCGGCGCCATCGACGTGCGCTTCTTCCCGCCGCCCTCGTCGATCTTCACCGAGGCGATCAAGATGATCGAATCGGGACGTCTCTTCGGCGACCTGTGGGCGACCGTGCGCAGCATCCTCTTCGGATACGCGCTCGGCCTGGTCACCGGCGTCGCGACCGGAACCCTCCTCGGACTCTCCCGCTGGGCGCGCGCCGCGCTCGAGCCGATGCTCTCGGCGATCTACACGATCCCCAAGCTCGCAATCCTGCCGCTGCTGCTGCTCATCTTCGGACTCGGCGAGCTGCCGAAGATCCTGCTCATCGCGCTCGGTGTGTTCTTCGTGATCTGGGTGAGCGTGCTCGAAGCACTCGACGACATCCAGCCCGCCTACATCGAAGCGGCGCACATCTTCAACATCCGCGGCTGGGCCCGCTTCCGTCACGTGCTGATCCCCGGCATCCTGCCGCAGCTCTTCACCGGCATCCGCATCGCGCTCGGCACCTCGGTGCTCATCGCGGTCGGCACCGAGTTCGTGAACGGCGACGAGGGCATCGGCTTCCGCATCTGGCACAGCTGGTCGCTGTTCCAGGCCGGCCAGATGTACGTCGGCATCGTCGCGGTCGCCCTCATGGGCTTCCTGCTGACGGCGCTCGTCAAGTTCCTCGGCTCGAAGCTCGTGCCGTGGGCTCCGCGCGAATCGCGCCGCGCCTCCGGCAACTGACCACCCGATCGTCGGTCCGGGGCATCCACCCGTTGCCCCGGACCGCACCCCCTGCAGTCACACAACATCAAGGAGAATCGTGAAGCGTTTCATGCGCCGGGCAATGCTGCCCGGCATCGCGCTCGCCGCCCTGCTGGCGACGACCGCCTGCGCCCCCGCGACCGAGAGCGCCGCTCCCGAGGTCGAGGTCGAAGAGGGCGGTCTCGCCGAGATGACCACCGTCAAGGTCGGTCTCTCGGGCAAGATCGCGTACTACCTCCCCTACCTCATGGAAGAGCACTGGGGCGAGTTCGCGAAGCAGAACATCAAGCTCGAGATCGAGTACGCGCCGGCGCCTGACGCGCTCGTGCTCATGTCGACCGGCCGCATCGACGCGATGGTCACCGGTCCGAGCGCGAACATGCTCAACGCTGTCGCAATGGGCACCGAGCTGCGCATGGTCGCGCCCGGTGGTGTCGAGGACGACGAGTCGGTCAACGGCTGGTACGTCGGCACCAAGGCGCTTGACGGTGCTGAGTTCGAGGTGAGCATGCTCAAGGGCAAGACCCTCGCCTCCTCGTCGGGTGTCGCGGGCCCGCCGCTGCTCACCCTCTCGGAGACTCTCGAGGAGGCCGGCCTCACGCTCGCCGACGTCGAGATCGCGTCGATGAAGCAGACCGACGCCGTCATCGCGCTCGAGAACGGCGCCATCTTCGGCGCCACCGCCTCGCACCCGAACACCGCCACGATCGCCGAGGCGAAGTCCGGCATCATGTTCGCCCGCAGCGCGCCCAAGGGCTGGCCGTCGACCAGTGTCTTCTTCGGCCCGAACCTCCTTTCGGACAAGCCTGAGGTCGGCGAGGCGTTCGTGCGCGCCCTCGCGAACATCTACAAGAACCACATGCAGGGCGACTTCATGCACACCGATGAGAACATCGAGCTCATCGCCCAGGTGCTGGAGACCGATGTCGACGTGGTCCGCGACATTCCGTCCGCCGTCTACCCGACCGAGATGTCGTTCCCTGAGGGCTACTTCGAGGCCTACGAGAACGTGTACCGCCAGATCCCGGAGGTGCTGTCGTACGACGCCGACACCTCTGTGGCGGACCGCATGATCGACCTGCGCTTCATCGAGGCGCTCAAGAAGTAAGCACCATCAGCTCGAGTGGGTGCGTCGGATTCTCCGGCGCACCCATTCGGCGCATCCGAGCAGGGAGATCACATGGGCGCTCAGCGACCACCCCTCACCCGCGAGCTGGCCGCCTGGTGCCGCTCCGTCCGCTGGCATGAGCGGCCCCTCGCCGAGCAGGCGCGCGTGCGCGATTCGCTCGTCGACACGATCGGGGTCGCCGTGGCGGGAGCCGCCGATCCGGAGCTGGAGCCGGTGCGTCGCTTCCTCGCAGCGTCGGGAGCGGATGCGCCGGGCTCGGCGCGCGTGTGGGGTGAGGGGCGCGTCCTTCGTGCCCCCGCTGCCGCCCTGCTCACCGGCACTGCCGGACACGTGATGGACTTCGACGACGTGCACTATGTGGTGCACGGCCACGCGAGCACGGTGCTGTTCCCCGCGCTGCTCGCCGTGGCGGATGAGCGCGGCATCGCCGCGGATCGCGTGCTCGAGGGCTACCTCGCTGGGCTCGGGGTCATGTCGGCGGTGGCGACCGCCTACGGTCCGCAGCACTACACCCGCGGCTGGCATTCGACGTCGACGACGGGCGCGGTGGGCGCTGCGGCGGGCGTTGCGACGATGGTCGGGGCGGACGAGCGCACGATCGCCCTCGCGATGAGCGCCGCGGTCTCGATGGCGATGGGCACGCGCGCCAACTTCGGCACGATCCTGAAGCCTCTGCACGCGGGTCTCGCGGCTCGCGCGGGCGTGGAGGCGCTTCTGCTGGTGGAATCCGGTGTGGCCCCGGTCGCGGATGCGCTCGAGGCGCCGCTCGGGGGAGTGGACATCTTCGGCGACGGGTCGTGGCTCGCGAGCGGATCCGGTGCGCTCGCGGGCGCGATGAGTGCGGCCGAGCGGGGCACGGAGCAGCTGGGCCTCAAGATGTATCCGTGCTGTCGCGGCGGGCACTACGCGATCGACGCCTCACTCGAGGTGCGCGAGCAGCTGGGCGGGGACGCGCCTATTGCCTCCGTCGAGGTCGAGGTTCCGCTCGGTGCGAAGGT
>JAEYUT010000086.1 GCA_023432305.1 Actinomycetes bacterium | reverse complement strand
GACGGGCAGACGTAGACCGCGAACTCGTCGTTCTTGGCCTGGTCGCCGACGCCCCAGCCGCCGAGGCCGGCGCCGATGTTGGCGTTCACGACGATGAGGTCGAGCTGCGCCTTCATGGCCGCGTTGCCCTCGATGTTGAGGGTCTCGCCGTCCTTCTTGTAGTAGCCCTCGTCCTGCTGGTTCACGAACGAGTTCCAGAAGAACGACGGGTTGTGGTAGAACGCCTTGCCGGTCGCGGCCGTGTACTGCTGGCCGAACTCGAAGAACGACTCCCACGTGGCGTCCTCGCCGCCGATGGCCGCAGCGAAGCCCTCGCGGTCGCCGGGCAGGCCGGCCGCCTCGAAGAGGTCGCCGCGGAAGCAGAGACCCTGCGGTCCGATGTCGAGGCCGGCGCCGAAGACGCGACCCTCAGCGTCGGTGCCCTGCTCGTACTTCCAGTCGAGCCACTGGTCCTTGATGTCCTCGATGCCGTAGTCGCGGAGGTCGACGAATGCGTCGGAGACCTCGGCGATGGTCGAGAGCCAGCCCTCTTCGATCGCGACGACGTCGCTGAGGCCGGTGCCGGCTGCGATCTTCGCGTAGGCGTCATCGCGAGCCGCGCCACCGTTCTCGAGGTTGGTCGCCTCGATCTTGATGCCGGGGTTCTCCTTCTCGTACTGGGCGTAGTTCACATCGATGCCCATGGTGCCGAAGGTGGTGATGGTGAGGGTGATGGGCTCGTCGCTCGAGCCGCCGTTGTCCGCGTTGCTGCATCCGGAGAGGATGAGGGCAGCGGAACCGGCGATCGCAGCGACAGAGGCGGTGCGTCGTGAGAGCTTCACGGTCACTCCTTTGTGTGCGTGGATGGGGATGACTTCATGGAGAGCACTCGTGGTGGTGCGTGTGGGAGCGCTCTCACGAAATCGTGGGCAACGATAGCCACGGATTCGAACCGCTGTCAACACGAAGTTGTGCAACGATCAGGCAACGGACGAAAACTCCAGGTCAAGACCGATTTATCTGTGATCGGAATCGGCGAGGGAGCGCTCCCACGCGGGGGGTGGAACGACACGTCTCCCCGGGTGCGGACGTCCGGGAATTCGGAAGGTCCGACGGCTACCATGGGGCGCGTGAGTGTGCTCGAGAGGGACTCGGCAGACGCCGCTCCCACCCCCATGCGACCGCGACGCGACCCGCGCCTCGAGCGTCGGCGTCGACTGCGTCGCACGATCATCGTCGCCGTCGGAGTGCTCGCCGTCATCGCGATCGTCGTCGGCGTCATCGCCCTGCCTCCCGTGTTCGCGCGTTCCGGTGCGGTCGCCCGCTACGACGCCGCGCGCACCGAGATCCAGAGCATCCGCACCACCCTCGACGGCGTGCTCGGTGCCGAGTCCGGGGGACCGGCCGCGTCGCTCGAGCAGCTCGATGCGGTGCTCGCCGTGGAGAGCTCGCTCATCGACCCCGCCGCGCGCGACGAGCTGCGCAGCACGGTCGAGAGCGCGACGGCTTCGATCATCGGCGGCGACGCGTCCGCGCTGTCCCGTCCTGCCCTGGATGTCGACACGGCCACCGTCGAACAGCTCGACGCGGAATCCGCTGAGCTCGAAGCGGCGCTTCCGGCGCTGCGAGACGCCGTCGCTGCCGCGCCGGCGAAGGCCGAGGCTGCGGGGGCGCAGATCAGCGACACCTTCGCCGCCTTCACCGACGGCATCCGCGCCCGCGGGCAGCAGCTGTACAACCAGTGGTCCGATGCCGAGAAGAGCACCGAGGACGCCTTCTTCCAGGCCATCGACGCCGCGCTCGCCGCCGCTCCGGAGGAGCTCGGGCTGGCGCTGCAGACCGCCGAGACGGCCTCCGAGACCATGATCGCGAGCGCCCAGGCATACCGCGACGAGATCATCGCCGCGGCATCCGGCGTCAGCAGCCAGCCAACCGGCGGTGACGTGAACGCCCAGATGAGCTACCTCCTCACCTGGTGGGAGACCTACAACGAAGCCGAATGGGGCAACTACAACCCCTACGGCGGCGACTGCGTGAACTTCACCAGCCAGGGCCTCATCCAGCGCGGCTGGAAGATGGACGACGTCTGGAACTCGCCCGGCGCGGAGGGCTTCGCCTCGAAGGCGTGGATCTCGACCACGGCCATGGAGGCGTACCTCAAGAAGCTCGGCTTCCGCTCGAACGACAACGACAACCTCGACCGTGTGCGCATCGGCGACGTCGGCATCTTCGACTGGGGCGAGCGCGGCGGCGGCGTCGACCACACGATGACCGTGTCGAAGGTGGAGCACACCGATGACGGCCCCGTCGTGTACTTCGTGAGCCACAACGCCGACGGCGACTACCGCGAGCTGCAGTACACGCTGTTCGAGCAGCACAAGGACTCGCTCGTCCGCATCTACTCGATCCCGTAACCGGCGACGCCGGTCACGCTCGCCTCGCCGCGCAGCGAGGACGCCGGCTACTCGCCGAGTGCCGCGTCGACGATGTGCTTCGCCTCCTCCTGCACCTGCAGAAGGTGCTCGGGGCCGCGGAACGACTCCGCGTAGATCTTGTAGACGTTCTCGGTGCCCGACGGTCGCGCCGCGAACCAGGCGTGCTCGGACTCGACCTTGACGCCTCCGATGGCTGCGCCATTGCCGGGCGCGTGCGAGAGCTTCGCCGTGATCGGGTCGCCCGCGAGCGATGTCGCCGCGATGTCCTCCGGCGAGAGTCGGCTGAGGCGAGCCTTCTGCTCGGGAGTGGCGGCAGCGTCGACGCGCGCGTAGGCGGGGTCGCCGAACTCCTCGGCCAGCTCGCGGTACAGCTCGCTCGGGCTCCGGCCCGTGACGGCGCGGATCTCCGCCGCCAGCAGCGCGAGGATGATGCCGTCCTTGTCGGTCGTCCAGGCGTGGCCGTCGAGGGTGAGGAAGCTCGCGCCCGCGGACTCCTCGCCGCCGAATCCGACGGATCCGTCCATGAGGCCGGGCACGAACCACTTGAATCCGACCGGCACCTCCCACAGGCGCCGCCCGAGCGAGGCCGCGACGCGGTCGATCATCGAGCTCGACACGAGCGTCTTGCCCACGGCGGCATCCTCGCGCCAGCCGGGGCGATGCCCGAAGAGGTACCTCACGGCGACCGCGAGGTAGTGGTTCGGGTTCATGAGCCCGCCGTCGGGCGTCACGATGCCGTGTCGGTCGGCATCCGCGTCGTTGCCGGTGAGGATCGCGAAGTCGCCCGCGCGCGCCACGACGGAGGCCATCGCCGAGGGCGACGACGGATCCATGCGGATCTTCTCGTCCCAGTCGAGCGTCATGAACGCCCAGGTGGGGTCGACCGTCGGGTTCACGACCTCAAGGTCGAGGTCGTAGCGCTCCGCGATCGCCCTCCAGTAGCCGACGCTCGCCCCGCCGAGCGGATCGGCGCCGAGCTTCAGCCCGGCGGCGGCGATCGCCTTCATGTTGATGACCTTCTCGAGCTCCTCGACGTAGGCACCGCGGAAGTCGTAGGTGTCGACCGCGCTCGGCTCGGAGAAGCGCACTTCGCGGTTGCCGTTCTCGATGATCTCGTTGGCGCGGTTCGCGATCCACGAGGTCGCGTCGGAGTCGGCCGGGCCGCCGTGCGGCGGGTTGTACTTGAAGCCGCCGTCGCGCGGCGGATTGTGGCTCGGCGTGATGACGATGCCGTCCGCCTGCGGGCCGCCCGGATGCTCGGCGTTGTGGCGGATGATCGCGCGGCTGAGCGCGGGAGTCGGCACGTAGTCGTCGAACTCGTCCACGAGCGCATGCACCCCGTTCGCCTCGAGCACGCCGAGCGCCGTGG
>JAEYUT010000058.1 GCA_023432305.1 Actinomycetes bacterium | reverse complement strand
GGCCAGGCCCGCGTCACCGTGCCCGCCGAGGCCAGACGCACCGAAGAACGCCTGCTCGGATTCGGGGGACATGTCGAGGACGCTCGACGAGTTCACCTTGATCTCTCCCGCGTCGAGACGCACACCGAGCGCGCGCGCGGCGGTGCCGTCCGCCGAGTACACGTACCCGGCGAGGCCCACCTGGCCGCTGTTCGCGCGAGCGAGCGCCTCCTCATCGGAGGCCACGGAGGTGATGGTGAGGATGGGACCGAAGACCTCGATCCCGGGCTCCACCTCCGCATCGATCACGAGCGTGGGGGCGACGAACCACCCCTCCTCGGGGATCTCATGCACCGTGACCACACGTCCGCCCGCCGCGGCGAGCGCATCGCGCTGCGCGAGCAGCTCCGTGCGACGCCCCTTGTAGGCGACCGGGCCGACCTCGGAGGCCTCGTCGAGGCTCGACCCGACGCGCACGCTCGCGAGGCGCTCGACGAGCGCCGCCTCGAGCTCCGTAGCGCGCTCCCGCGCCACGTAGACGCGACGCGGTGCCTCGCACCACTGGCCCGAGAGCTTGAGGAAGCCCGAGACGAGGCTGTCGGCGGTGAGGGAGATGTCGGCATCCGCCCGCACGATGGCGGGGTTGTTGGAGCCGAGCTCGAGGTGCAGGCGCGTGAAGTTCGGCGCCGCGGCGGCCGCGATCGCACGACCGGTGGGGGTCGAGCCCGTCATCGAGACGGCGCGCACCCGGGGGTCGGCGACGAGCGCCGATCCGATGTCCGCACCGCCTTCGACGAGCGAGACGAGACCCGCCGGCGCGCCCGCGCGCACAAGTGCCTCCATCACCAGCTGTGCGCTGAAGGGCGACGCCGGCGAGGGCTTCACGATGGCGGGCGAGCCCGCCATGAGCGTGTAGGCGAGCTTCTTGACGACCATCGCGCTCGGAGCGTTCCACGGCGTGATGAGCGCCGTCGGGCCCCACGGGATCCAGTGCACCTTCACGTCGCGGTCGTCGGCGGGCACCGCCCGCGCATCGCCGAGGGCACGGAAGTGCGTGATAGCCGCACGGACCGCACCGCCGTTGCTGCCGCCGAAGAGACGGGTGAGCGAGATGGGCACACCGGAGTTCACCGCGTCGAGCACGGCGATCGGCTCCGCGAGCGCATCGAGCTCGTCGGCGAACCGCTCCATGACGGCGGCACGGCCCTCGACGCCCAGGGCGAGCCACTCGCCGCGCGTGTGCGCGGCGTGGGCGGTGGCGATCGCGGCCTCCAGCTGCGCCCGCGACGAGGTGGTGCCCTCGGCGAGCACGGCGCCCGTGTTGGGGTCGAGCACCGGGCCCGCACCCGGACCGGCGGGCGCTTCGGGTACGCCACCGATCCAGGTGCGGGTCACGGGGATGGGGGGAAGAGCGACGGTCACGTCAGATCCGATCGAAGTAGCGACGGAGCTGCCAGTCGGTCACGGCCGCCTGGGCGACGGTCCACTCGTGCTCCGCCATGATCCGGTAGTGCGACGCGTCCTCCTCGCCGAGGAGCTCGGTCACGAAGTCGGAGGCGCCGAAGTCGCGAGCCGCTTCGGCGAGGGTGGTCGCCACCTGCACGCCCGCGTCGCCGTTGTAGGCGTTGCCCGTCGACATGGCCGGCGGCTCGAGCTCGCGCGTGACGCCGTCGGCGACGGACGCGAAGATGCCCGAGAGGGTGAGGTACGGGTTGGTGTCGGCCCCGGGGATGCGGAACTCGAAGCGCAGCGACTTCGGCGCGTGGCCGACGACGCGCACCGAGCAGGAGCGGTTGGCGATGCCCCACGTGCGACCGAATCCGGCGACGTCCTGCGAGTTGGAGCGCACGTAGCCGTTGATCGTCGGCACGTACCAGAGCATGAACTCGGGCAGGTGCTCGAGGACGCCCGCGACCGCGTGACGCATGGTGTCGCTGAAGTGGTGCTCAGCCGTGTCCGACCACAGCACGGGGTTCCCGGCGTCGTCGACGAACGACGTGTGCACGTGGCACGAGGATCCCGCCTGGTCGGCGAGCGGCTTGGCCATGAATGTGACGCTCATCCCCGCGCGGGTGGCCGAGTCGCGCACGGCCATCTTGTAGAGAGCGTGGCGGTCGGCCATC
Organism: Actinomycetes bacterium; assembly: GCA_023432305.1. Taxonomy (GTDB): domain Bacteria; phylum Actinomycetota; class Actinomycetes; order Actinomycetales; family Microbacteriaceae; genus Homoserinibacter. The sequence goes on along the minus strand of JAEYUT010000058.1, from coordinate 954 downwards.
TCGAGGGCCTCGCCGTAGACGAACGTCATCTCCCACTGCCCGGTTCCCCACTCGTTCTGGGCGGCCTCGACGAGGATGCCCGACGCCTTGAGGTCGGCACGCAGCTTCTGGAAGAACGGCTCGTAGGTGTTGCCCTCCTGCAGCATGAAGTCGCTCGCGTAGAGCGTCGTCGGCTCGAGCTCCTCACGGAAGCCGGACTTGCGCAGAGACCGCGGGTTGTTCTCGAAGAGGTAGAACTCGAGCTCGGTGCCGACCTGCGGGGTGAGCCCCTTCTCCTTCAGCGCCGCGAGCTGGCGCTTGAGGATGACGCGCGGCGAGAGGGTGAGCGGCTCTCCCGTCACCGGGTCCTCGGGGTCGCCGAAGACGACGGCGACGCCGTCGAGCCAGGCGGCACGACGCAGGGTCGACAGGTCGGGGCGCAGCAGCACGTCGGGGGCGCCGTTGTCCATGCTGCAGACGGCGAGCTTGCCTGCGTCGATGAGGTCGAACGACTGGTCGACGTCCCACGCCCACGCGCATGTGCAGATCTCGAGGCCGTGGTCGGCGATGTCGAGGAAGATCTCGACGGGGACGCGGCGGCCCGCGAGACGCCCGGAGACATCCGGGGTGACCACCATGACAGTGGTGATGCCCGCCGACTCGAGTTCGTCGACGGTGAGGAAGCCCTCGCGCTTGGTCATCATGTGATTCCTAACCTTCTTGACGAGTCAACTCAGCGAGTCAACCAGCCGCCGTCCACGGGAAGCTGAATGCCGTCGATCCAGCTCGCCTCATCCGAGAGCAGCCACGACACCGCCGAGGCGATGTCCGACGGCTGACCCACGCGCTTGACGAGCAGACGCTGGCCGAGGAACTCCATCGCCTCAGGGCTCGTGACGCCCTCCAGGTCGAAGAAGTTGGTGGCGATCGGGCCGGGGGCCACGCAGTTCACGCGGATGTTGCGGTCGCCCAGCT
>JAEYUT010000342.1 GCA_023432305.1 Actinomycetes bacterium | reverse complement strand
GTACTGGCCCGGCCAGTAGTCCAGCTCGACGCCGAGCTCGTGCGCGGCCCGCAGCGGGAAGTGCGGGTCGCGCAGCAGCTCCCGGCCCATCATGACGACGTCGGCGCGGCCTTCTCGGATGAGGGCGTCCGCGTGCTCGGCGGTCGTGATGAGCCCGACGGTCGCGACGGTCGCGCCCGCGATGCCGCCGACCTCCTCCGCAAACGGCACCTGGTAGCCCGGCGCGAGCGGGATCTGCTGGTGCGCGACGAGTCCGCCGCTCGAGACGTCGAAGAGATCAGCCCCCGCCTCCCGCGCCCACGTCGCGACCGTCGCGGTCTGCGCGGAATCCCAGCCGCCATCGGCCCAGTCGGTCGCAGAGAAGCGCACAAGCAGCGGCACCGTCTCTCCGACCTCCGCGCGCACAGCCCGCACCACATCGAGCAGCAGACGTGCGCGGTTCTCGAGCGATCCGCCGTAGTCATCGTCGCGCAGGTTCGACAGCGGCGAGAGGAACTCGTGCAGCAGGTAGCCGTGCGCGGCGTGGATCTCGATCAGCTCGAAACCCGCCCGAAGCGCGCGCTGGGCGGCCTTCGCGAACGCGGTGACGACTCCGGCGAGCTCGCTCTCCTCCAGTGCACGAGGCTCCGCGTACCCGTCGAACGCGACCGCGGACGGTGCGACCGTCGTCCAGCCGCCATCCGACAGCGGCACGCTGCCGCGGCCGACCGCACCCCACGGGGCGTACGTGGACGCTTTGCGCCCGGCGTGGGCGAGCTGGATCCCGGGTACGGCGCCCTGCGAGCGGATGAACGCCGTGATCGGCTGCCAGGCGTCGACCTGCGCGTCGTTCCAGAGCCCCGTGTCGGCGGGAGTGATGCGCCCCTCGGGCACCACCGCCGTCGCCTCCGCGATGACGGCACCCGCGCCGCCGCGCGCGAGCGCCCCCAGGTGCACGAGGTGCCAGTCGGTGGGGACGCCATCGTGATCGTGCACCGAGTACTGGCACATCGGCGCCACCCACAGGCGATTGCGCACCTCGACGCCGCGCACCCGGATCGGATCGAACAGGCCCGTCATCGGGTGGCCTCGGCGAGGCCCTCGAGGAATGCGCGCAGCTGGCTCACCGATCGGAAGACGTGACCCGTGGCTCCGATGGAGACCGCACCGTCGACGTTCACGGGCTTGTTGTCGATGAACACCAGCTGCGAGGGGGTGATGCCGAGTTCGGCGCACACATGCTCGTAGATCTCGATGTCGGGTTTCAGCATCCCGAGCTCCGCGCTCACGAAGATCCGCTCCATCGCGGACGCGAACGGCGCGGCGCGGAACGCGTCGGCGAAATCGAAGCCCGCGTTGGAGAGCAGGGCGACGCGCGTGCCGCCGTCGGCGAGCTCGCGGATGAGCTGCACCGTGCCCGGCTCGACGCTGATCCAGCTGCGGAAGTCGATCGCCCAGAGACGCTGCATGGTGGGGAGGTCCCACTCGGCTCCGAGGTCCGCAGCGACCGCCGTCCAGTATTCGACGACGCTGATCACGCCCTTGTCGAGCTGGTCGCGGTGCCGCCAGTAGGCGGGCCAGAACTCCGCTGCCAGCTGTCCGGCCGCCCCGAGGAGCGCGAGCTTGTCGTGCTCGCTCTGCTCCATCGAGATCACCTCGCCGTAATCGAACACGACGACGCGGCCGGGGATGTGAATGCTCATCGTCCCAAACTATCCTGGCGCCCATGAGCGAGCTCTTCGGACCGGTGGATGCGGCAGGCGGGATCGCCGTTCCCGGCCCCCGCGACGACAAGTACTCCCGGGGGGTTCTGGGCATCGCCGCGGGATCGGCGGCGTATCCCGGCGCTGCAGTGCTCACCGTCGAGGCCGCGCTCCGCACAGGGGTCGGCATGGTGCGCTATCGCGGTGTGGGGCGCCCGACGCGACTCGTGCTGCAGCGCCGCCCCGAAGCCGTCACCGAGGCCGGGCGCGTCCAGGCCTGGGTGGTGGGGTCGGGTCAGGATGCCGACGCGCTCGACGACGCGACGGCTCGCCATCGGGATGCGGCGCTTGCGGACGCGGTGCCCACCGTCATCGACGCGGGTGGTCTCGCGCACGTCGACCGTGCGGCGGGGCTGCGTGTGCTGGTGCCGCACGCAGGGGAGCTTGCTCGCCTGCTCGAACGCGAGCGCGACGATGTGCTTCGGGATCCGGCAGGGAGTGCGCTCGCCGCCTCCGAGAAGGTCGACGGTGTCGTTCTGCTCAAGGGGCATACGACGCACATCGCCTCACCCGACGGCTCGCTCCTGCGGGTCTCCGCCGCTCCGGCGTGGACGGCGACAGCGGGCGCGGGCGATGCGCTCGCGGGTGTGCTGGGGGCGCTGCTCGCGACGCACGCCGATCAGCTCGCAGCGGAGCCTGGGCAGGCTGGGCGGCTCGCGGCGACCGCTGCGGTCATCCACGGCGTCGCCGCGGATCGGGCGAGCCGCGGGGGACCGTTCACGGTGATCGAGCTGTGCGAGCACATCCCGGGCGTCATCCGCGACCTTGTGGCGAATCGCTGACGCGCGCGGAGGGGGCGACCCGCGGGAGCGGCGTCAGGCCATTCGGGACAGGAATTCGCGGGTCCGCTGCTCGCGGGGGTTCGCGAAGAGCTCCCGCGCGGGACCTTCCTCCACCACCGTGCCCCCGTCGAGGAACAGCACGCGGTGCGCCACCTCCCGCGCGAAGGCCATCTCGTGGGTCGCCATGAGGATCGTCGCGCCGTCCTCGGCGAGCTCGCGCACGAGGTCGAGCACCTCGCCGACGAGCTCGGGGTCGAGAGCGCTCGTGATCTCGTCGAGCAGGAGAACGCTGGGGTCGGTCGCGATCGCGCGCACGATCGCGGCACGCTGCTGCTGGCCGCCGGAGAGGCGATCCGGGTGCTCCTTCGCCTTCTCGGCGAGGCCGATCCGCTCCAGCAGTTCGAGGCCGCGCTGCTCGGCCTGTCGCCGCGGCGTTCCGTGCACGGTGCGGGCGGCGAGCGTCACGTTGTCGAGCACCGACATGTGGGGGAACAGGTTGTAGTGCTGGAACACCACGCCGAACTGCGCGCGCACCGCGTCCTGCTTGACGCGCGGGTCGGAGATGTCGCGCCCCTCGAGCAGGATCTGGCCGTCATCGATGGGCTCGAGCAGGTTGAGGCAGCGCAGCAGCGTCGACTTTCCGGAGCCGCTGGGCCCGATGAGGGCGACGACCTCGTGCGCCGCGAGATCGAGCGAGATGCCGCGCAGCACCTCCTTCTCGCCGAACGCCTTCCAGATGTCTTTCGCCTGCAGAACCGGGTTCATACGATCGATCCCATCTGCTCACGCCGGCGCAGGCGTGCGGTGTACCAATCGGCGAGCCGAATGGTGGGAATCGCCAGCAGGATGAACAGAAGTCCCGCGACGATGTACGGGGTGAAGTTGTAGGCCTGCGCCGTCTCCAGCTGGGCGCCACGCACCGCATCGACGGCGCCGAGAACGGAGATCAGCCCCACATCCTTCTGCATCGCGACGAAATCGTTCATGAGGGCCGGCGTCATCTTGCGAACCGCCTGCGGCATCACGACAATGCGCAGAGTCTTGGCGTAGCTGAGTCCGAGGGCGCGGGCAGCCAGACGCTGCGAGGGGTGCACGGCCTCGATGCCTGCTCGGATGACCTCGCTCACGTAGGCCGAGTAGGTGAGCGTGAGCGCGATGGTGCCGAGCACGACGACGTGCACGCGCTCGTGCAGCAGACCGGGGATGCCGTAGCCCACCAGGTACAGAACGATGATAAGCGGCAGCCCGCGGAAGATGTCGGTGTAGCCCGCAGCAAGGGCACGCAGCGGGAAGAACACCGGACCGCGCAGGGTGCGGATGACCGCGATGAGCGTCGCCGTGATGGCGACCGTCACGACCGAGATGCCGAGCAGCTGCAGGTTCAGCAGGAAGCCGGTCGCGACGCGCGGGATCGCGTCGACGAACGTCTCCGGGTTGAAGAAGGTGCGCTGAACGGCTGCCCAGCCGGGGGTGTTGATGACCGTCGCCCACAGGATGAGCGCGAGTGCGATCGTCGACGCGATCGCGATGAGAATGGAGCGCACCGACTGCTTCTTGCGGTACGCCCGACGGCCGAGCTCCAATTCGCTCGGCCGTCGGGTCGTCACATCGTTCACACAGTCGACGCTACCTGAGGTGGCGCCGTGCTCTGTCACGTCAGGAGAGCTTGGCGACGCCCGCCTCAGCACCGAGCCACTTGTCGGTGATCTCCTGCAGCTTGCCGCTGTCGCGCAGCTTCTCGATCGCCTCCGAGACGCGCTCGGTGAGGGCCGAGCCCTTCGGGAGCACGATGCCCCACTCATCCGAGATGCCGGCCTGCGGAAGCTCGCCCACGATGAAGCTGTTGTCGATCTCGACGGCGGTCGTGTAGAAGGCCGTCGGAAGGTCGAGTGCGATTGCATCGATCTGGCCCGACTCGAGCGCGAGCTTCACGTCCTCGTTGGTGTTGAAGTACTGCACACCGGCGGTGGGCGCGACGACCTCCTCGACCGTCTGGCCGCTCGTGGTGCCGGTCATGGCGCCGATGAGCAGGTCCTTGAGGCCGGCGATGTCGGTGACGCCTTCGGCCTTGCCGCCCTTGATGGCCACGAGCGCCTGCGTGGAGGCGTAGTACGGGGTCGAGAAGTCGACGTTCTGCTTGCGGTCCTCGGTGATCGAGAACTGCTGGATGTTGAGGTCCCAGTCCTTCGGGCCGGGAGCGATCGCGGCCTCGAAGCTCGTGCGCACCCATTCGACGTCGTCGGGCTCGAAGCCGAGCTCCTCGGCGATCGCGTAGATCACCGCGGACTCGAATCCCTCACCGGACTCGGGAGCGTCGTCGATGACGTACGGGAAGTACGCGAACTCGCCCGTCGCGACGGTGAGCTTGCCGTCGGTGACGTACTCGTCGTTCACGTACTCGGTGTTCTGGGCGTCGCCGGCGCAGGCAGCCAGGGCGAGCGCGAGGACCGACGCCGAGGCGACGGCGGCGAAGCGCGAGATGCGGGACATGTTTGCCTCCATGTTCGATGCGGGTGCTTCCATCATTCCGTGTCGTCGGCCTCGGCGCTCGCCGTGTCGTCATCCGATGTCACGTGCACCGGTACGCTGGCCGACATGACGAGGGGGGAGAGCGCAGCGCCGACGCCCTGGCAGCGCCGCCCCCTCCTTCTTTGGACCGCATTCCTCGCGGTGCATCTGCTGCTCGGCTGGATCTGCCTGACCGCGCCGAGCCTGCCGATGGGCGACGTCACGCTCGCCTACCTCCCGTGGGTGCGGTCAGGGATCGAGGGGGGCATCTGGGCGGGAATCGATGAGCCGTGGGTGTACCCGCTGCTCGCGATGCTGCCGATGCTCGGCTCGCTCGCTCTCGGCTGGGGTCTGTTCGCCGTCACCTGGCTCGTCCTCGTGACGCTCATCGATGCGGTCGCCTTCGCCGTGCTTCTCCACGGACGGCGCGCTCCGCTGGTGGCGTGGTGGTGGCTCGCCTTCCTGCTTGCGGTGGGTCCCGTCGTGCTCGGGCGCATCGACGCGTTCTCGACCGCCGTCGCGGTGATGGGCGTGCTCATGGTGATCTCGCGTCCGGCGCTCGGCTCAGCGCTGCTCACCATCGGGGCGTGGA
>JAEYUT010000327.1 GCA_023432305.1 Actinomycetes bacterium | reverse complement strand
GCATCGCCCTGCAGGATCTGCGCGAGGAGCTCGAGGAGCTGCTCGATATGCCACAGGGCCTGGAATGACGGAACGGCCGCGGATCCCCCGATCCGCGGCCGTCCGTCGCGCACCCCGGTTCAGCGTCCGGCGTGCACGTCCTCGAGGGCACGGCGCAGTGCCGCGAGGATTCGGTCGATCTGCTCGTCGGTGGTGACGAACGGGGGCGACATGGCGATCGTCGAGCGGCCGATGGCGCGCACGATGACGCGGTCGGCGGCGATCATCCGCTCGCGGATGTCGACGGCCTCGATGCTCTCCGGCAGCTGCACAGCGCACATGGCGCCCTCGCTGCGAACAGCGTCGACGAGGCCGTCGGCGTGGATCGCGTCGAGGCCCTCGCGGATGCGCGCGCCGATGTGCGGCACATTCGCGATCAGGTTCTCCTCACGCAGGATGCGGATGTTGGCGAGCGCGGCAGCCGACGCGGCCGGGTGGCCGGAGTACGTGTGGCCGTGGCGCAGCAGGAACTCGGGGTCCGACTCGAGGGCCGCACGCACGTTCGCGCCCACGAAGACGCCGCCCATCGGGAAATATCCCGAGGTGACACCCTTCGCGAACATGACGAGATCGGGACGCACGTCGAAGTAGCGCGAGGCCCACATCGTGCCGAGGCGGCCGAAGCCGGTGACGACCTCGTCGAACAGCAGCCACACGTCGTGCTCGTCGCACAGCTCGCGCACCTGCTTCAGGAAGCCCTCCGGCGGCGGGTAGACGCCCGCCGCGCCGAGCACGGGCTCGATCATGAACAGGGCGATGCGGTCGCCGTGCTCCTCGAACACCGCACGCAGTGCCTCGATGTCGTGGCGGGGAACGTGGATGACGTCGGGCAGGGTGGCGCCGAAGCGGTTCTTGTTATCCTGGATGCCGCCCACCGAGATGCCGGCGTACGAGACGCCGTGGAAGGCTCCGTCGACCGCGACGATGATCGACTTCTCGGGCTTGCCCTGCAGGGTTCGGGCGGCGCGTGCGATCTTGATGCCGGTGTCGGCCGCTTCCGAGCCCGAGTTCGTGAAGAACACACGGGCGTCATCCATGGGCGCGTCGGCGACGAGCAGCTCGGAGAGCTCCTCGACGGTGTCGTTCGAGAAGCGCTCGAAGGTGTGGAACGCCGCGAGACGCGACATCTGCTCGGCGACAGCCTCGGCGATCTGCGTACGGCCGTGACCGACGGTCGCGAACCACAGCGACGAGGTCGCGTCGACGTAGTCGTTGCCCTCGTCGTCGAAGACGAGGGTTCCCTCGCCGCGGACGATCCGCAGGAACTCGGTCGCGGTGGGGCGAGCGAACGGGTAGAGCATCGCGGGGAGCGATGACGTGCTCATGGTGTGACTCCTGTGCAGGTGGGGGGATCAGTTGGCGGCGAGGAAGACGGCGTGCGCGTCATCCCACGTGACGGCGACCTCGTCGCCGACCTGGACGGGGACGGCGGTCGCAGCAGGAGTGCGCACGACTGCGGTGACGCCGCCGGGAAGCTCGACTGCGGTCTTCGCCGAGGAGCCGAGGTACATCGTCTCGACGACGCGACCGACGACGCGCGGGCCGGAGGTGCCGGCATCCGCGGCGACGACGCGCAGGTTCTCGGGGCGCACCATGACGGCCTCGGGAGCGGCGACCGCGCGGTCGGCGGGAAGCGGAAGGCGCAGGCCGCCCTCGATGACGAATGCGTCGCCGTCGACGGAGCCGGACCAGATGGTCGACTCGCCGAGGAAGTTGGCGACGAAGCGGTTCGCGGGACGCTCGTAGAGCTCCTCCGCGGTGCCCACCTGGGCGATGCGTCCGTCGTTGAAGACCGCGATGCGGTCGCTCAGCGCGAGCGCCTCCTCCTGGTCGTGGGTGACGTAGATGAAGGTGAGGCCGAGCTCGCGGTGGAGTCGCTTGATCTCGGTCTGCACCTGCTCGCGCAGGCGCTTGTCGAGCGCGCCGAGCGGCTCGTCCATGAGGACGACGCGCGGGTTGTACACGACGGCGCGCGCCACGGCGACACGCTGCTGCTGACCACCGGAGAGCTGCTTCGGGAGGCGCTCCTCGAAGCCCTCGAGCCCGACGACCTTGAGCACCGCACGGGCGCGCTCGTGGGCCTCGGCCTTCGCGACACCGCGGCGGAACAGCGGGAAGGCGACGTTCTCGAGCACGCTCAGGTGCGGGAACAGCGCGTAGTGCTGGAAGACCATGCCCAGGTCGCGCTTATGCGCGGGCACGCGGGAGACGTCCTCGCCGGCGATCAGGATCTCACCCGAGGTGATGTCGAGGAATCCGGCGATCGCGTTGAGCGTCGTGGTCTTCCCCGAACCACTCGGTCCGAGGAAGGTCATGAATTCGCCGCCCGCGATCGTGAGGCTGACGTTGTCGACGGCGTTCGCCGTTCCGTTGCCGTAGCTCTTGACGACGTTGCGGAGGACGACGGAGCTCGCATTCGTGGTGTCGGTCACGACTTGTCTGCCTTTCTGAGCAGTTGCGGGAGAAGAATGACGGCCGAGGTGATCACGACGATCACGGTGGAGGCAGCGGCGATCGTCGGGTCGGTCTGCAGCTTGACGCTCGTGTACATCTGCACAGGGAGGGTGCGCAGGGTGGGGCTCTGGAGGTAGAGCGCCATGACGACCTCGTCGAACGACGTGACGAAGGCGAACACTGCGCCGGAGAGCATGCCGGGAAGCAGCAGCGGGAGCGTCACGAGGCGGAACGTCGTGAACTTGTTCGCTCCGAGGCTGGACGCCGCATCCTCCAGACGCACATCGAAGGTGCCCAGGCTCGCGGTGACCGCGACGATGACGAAGGGCAGAGCCAGCATCGTGTGCGCGATCACGAATCCGAGGAAGTTGCCCACCATGCCGGTGCGCAGCGCGACCGCGTAGACGGCGACAGCGGCGACGATCGACGGAACCATCATGGGCGTCAGCAGCACAGTGCGCGCGAATTCGCGACCGCGGAAGTTGACGCGCACGAGGGCGAACGACGCGAGAGTTCCGAGAACCGTTGCGACGATCGCGACCACGACGGCGAGGACGAGCGACGTGCGAAGCGCCCCCATCCACACCTCGTCGGTGAAGAACTTGACGTAGTAGTCGAGCGACCACTCCTTCGGCGGGAACTCGAAGCTCTGCTTGCCGGTGAACGACACCGGGATGATGACGAGCAGCGGCGCGATGAGGAAGACCGCGACGAAGACGCCGATGACACGCAGGTAGAGGGGGAGTCGGGTGACGGTGTTCATCGCTTGGTTGCTCCTGCTCCGAGCGCCTGCGAGAGGCCGACGAACCGCGTGACGACCCCGAGCAGAACGAGGATGATCGCGATCAGCACGAGGGAGAGCGCTCCACCCCCGGCGAAGTCGAGCATGCGGATGATGCGGGTGTCGATGAGCTGGGCGACCATCGCCTCACGCGGTGAGCCGAGGAGGGCGGGGGTCACGTAGAACCCGATGCTCATGATGAAGACGAGGGTGATGCCGGCGAAGATGCCGGGCATGGACAGGGGCAGGTACACCTTCGCGAAGGCGACGAGCGGGCGGGCGCCGAGGCTCTGCGCGGCGGTCACGAGGCGCAGGTCGATGGTGGAGAGCACGCTGTACAGCGGCAGCACCATGAAGGGCAGCAGCACCTGGGTCATGCCGATGACCACGCCGATGGCGGTGCCGCCGAGCTTGATGTCGCCGAGGCCGACGACGCTCAGCAGCGCGTTGACGGGGCCGTTCTCCTGGAGGAGCACGATCCACGCGAAGGTGCGTGCCATGAGGCTGGTCCAGAACGGCAGCAGCACGATGGCGAGCATGACCGCGCGCCACTTGTCGGACACCATGGTCATGGCTGCGGCGTACGGGTATGCCAGAAGCAGGGTGACGACGGTCACGATCGCCGACATGCCGAGCGTGCGACCGAGGACGGTCATCGACGTCTCATCAGCGAAGAGCTTCGTGTAGTTGTCGAGGGTGAAGTCGGGGTCGAAGAAGCTCTGCGACAGCAGAATCACGACGGGGATGATCAGCGCGACGACGACCACGGCGATCGCGGGGACCACGGGCAGTGCCCGCAGTCCCGCGCGACGTGGCCGGGGCAGGCCGCCGCCACGAGGGCGACGACCTGCCTGCGCGGTTCGGAGCGATTGTGTGCTCGTCACGGGCGTTCTCCGGGTTGGGTAGTGAAAAGGGGGGGTTGGGGTTTAGCCGATGGCCCAGTTGGTCCAGCGCTCGACGCCGGCGTTGAGGTTGTCACCCCACCAGTTCATGTCCTGGTAGAGCGAGACATCCTGGATCGCCTGGTCGATCACGTTGTACTGCTGACCGATCTCGTCGAGGGTCGGGGTGGCGTTGAGGTTCGCCGGCGAGTAGGCGATCAGCTCGGCCAGGCGGCTCTGCTGCTCGGCCTCGAGGGCGAACGCGACGAACTTCTCCGCGAGCTCCTTGTTCTTGGTGTTCTTGGTGATCGCGAGCGTGTTGTACGCGATGATCGACTGGTTGAAGACCGGCGCGTAGGTGGCACCTTCGCGGACCTGGGTGGCCGCACGGCCCGACCAGGCGATCATCATGTCGGGCTCACCCGAGACGAGGAGCTGCTCCTGCTGGGCGCCGGTGTCCCAGAACACGAGGCTGTCCTTGATGGTGTCGAGCTTCGCGTAGGCGCGGTCGAAGTCGAGCGGGTACAGCTCGTCCTCGGCGACACCGTCAGCGAGAAGGGCGGCCTCGACAGCGCCGTAGGTGGCGTAGTTGCCGACGGCGCGCGTTCCGGGGAACTTCTCGGTGTCGAAGAAGTCAGCCCAGCTCTGGGGAGCCGTGGCCGGGTCCGGGTACGTCTCGGTGTTGTACATCAGGACCTGCGCGTACTGGATGATCGGCACGGCGCAGGGCGCGATGATGTCCTCGGGGAGGCCCTCGATCGCGGTCTGGTCGATCTCCTCGAACAGCGTGCCGCAGTTCGGGTTGACGAAGAACGGGTCGTTGTCGGTGACGTCCCAGGTGATGTTGCCGGCGGCAACCATCTGCTCGATCTTGACGTAGTCGACGGGCGAGTCCTGGACGACCTTGACGCCGTACTTCTCCTCGAACGGCTTGATGATCGCCTCGCCGATGGCCTCCTGGTACTGGCCGCCCCATCCGGCGAAGTAGAGGGTGTCGCTGGCGGCGCCCTCGCTGCTGGAGCTGCCGCCGTCGCTGGTGCAGCCGGTGATCGTCATCGCGACGGCAACGGTGCCGGCTGCGAGGGCGAAGAGCTTGGTCTTCTTCATGTGATTCCCCAATGGTTGAGTTGGAGGTACTGCTTGGTTGTATAGACGACTATCTCAGCGGGTGGATGCCATGTCAACCCGCGAGGCGGTCGAGGCGCGAAACGTCATCAGGCGTTTACACGCTCCGCCTCGAGCTCCGTGAGGATCTCGTCGAAGACGTCCACGCACGTGTCGATCTCGTCCTTCGTGACGCACATCGGAGGCTTGAACTTGACGACGTTCCCCGAGTTCGCGAAACGGGTCTCGCCGAACATCACGCCGCGCTCCCAGCCGCGCTCGAGCACCTGGCCGGTGGCGCTGATCGCGGGCGCCTTCGTCTCGCGATCCTCGACGAGTTCGACGCCGATGAGCAGGCCAGGGCCGCGCACCTCGCCGATGAGCGGGTGGCGCTCCGCGAGCTCCTTCAGGCGTCCGGTGGTGTACTCGCCCATCCGTGCGGCGTTCTCGATGTAGTCGCCCTCGCGCAGGATGCGCAGGTTCTCGAGAGCAGCCGCCATGCTGGGCGGGAACCCGCCGAACGTGAGAGCATCCTCTCCGGGCCCGAACGGCTTCATGTCCTCGCGCGCGATGACGCCGGCGAGGGGGTAGCCGCCCGCCGCGGCCTTGCCGAAGACGAGGATGTCGGGGGTCACGCCGTAGTACTCCGAGGCCCACATCTTCCCGGTGCGGCCGAAGCCGGTCTGGATCTCGTCGAAGATCAGGAAGACGCCCGTCTCGGAGCAGATCTCGCGCACGCGCTGGTAGTACTCGACGGGGAAGTCGAGCTGGGTGCCGTTGCCCTGGACGGGCTCCATGATGAACGCGACGGGGCGCTGCGTGTGCGACGCGCGGATGACCTCGCGCAGGTCCTCGGCGCACTTCTCGGCCCACTCGCTCGGCGAGACGCCCTTCGGGGCACGGTAGGCGTACGGCTGGCGCACGCGGATGGCCCACGGGATCTGCTGATCGAAGCGGCGCTCTGCGTGCGGCCAGCTGAGTCCCATCGTCGCGAACGTGCGGCCGTGGTACGCGTCGTTGAGCGCGATGAACGGGCCGGGGGTGTCCGCGTTCTTGAGGGCGAGGCGCATGGCGGTCTCGATGGCGGTGCTGCCGTGCAGGCTGAAGGCCACCTTGCCGAGCCCCTCGGGTGCGATCTCGGCGAGCTGCGCGGCGAGCATGAGCTGCGGCTCGGTCTGGTACATCGAGCGCACGTGGCTGAGCTGCAGCGCCTGCTGGTAGGCGGCCTCGGCGATCCGCGGGTCGGATCCGCCGATGTTGTTGGTCCAGGACTGCGAGGTGAGATCGATGAACGAGTTGCCCTGGTCATCCCAGACGCGTGCACCCTCGGACCTCACGATCACCGGCTTGCGCACGCCTTCCGCGCCGAAACCGCCCATCAGGGCCTGTCGGCCGCGCTCGAGCATCGCATCTCGCGATTCCATGGATCATCCCTCCTGTTGAAACTTGATCTGTCAACAAGTGGAACACGGTGAGGGCGCGCGGAGAAGCCGCATGTTCGGATCAGACGATCAGAGAAGCTGAAGGCCCCAGAGTCTGTGTGCGGACGAAATCGACGAAGCGGCGCACATGCGGCAGATCCGAGCGCCACGTCATCGTCACGCGCGCAGGCTCCATCCCGGCGACCGGAATGAAGCGCACCCCCGGCGGACGGAACAGCCGCGCCGCCTCCGTGGTCGTGAAGCTGATGCCCTGCCCGCGCGCGACCGCGAGGTACTCCGCCTCGAACGTCGCCGCGACAGCCGCCACGATCGCCGGGCGGCCGCCGCGCACCTGCGCCGCCATCCAGTGATCCCGCCACGAACCCGCGCTCTCGGGCGCCGCGACGACCGGCTCATCCAGAAGCTCCTCGATGGAGACCTCCTCGCGACCCGCGAGCGGATGCGACTGGGCGAGGCACACCGCCCACTGCTCGGTCGCGAGATCCAGGTGATGCAGCTCCGGATCGAGGATCGGCGAGCGGGTGAACGCCACATCCGCGGTGCCCGACGCGACACCCGCCGTGGGGTCGGACAGATCGAAGCTGCGCGCCTCCACCGGATGCGCGGGGAACTCGCGCTCGAATCCGGTGATCACGCGTGTCAGCAGCTCAGCGCCGACGCTGTGCAGATACCCCACCCGGATCGGACGGATGCCGGCGACGCCGCGCACATCCGCGACCGCCGCCTCCGCCGCAGCGATGAGCGCCTGCGCGCGATCGCGGAACAGCGCGCCCGCCTCGGTGAGGGTCACCCCGCGGGCGCTGCGCTCGAACAGAGTCACCCGCAGCTCGCGCTCCAGCTGCTGCACGCTGAGAGAGAGCGCCGGCTGCGAGATGAACAGCATCTCCGCAGCACGGCGCATGTTGCCCTCGCGGGCGACCACGAGGAACTGCCGCAGCTGCCGAAGCGAGAGCTGCGCGTCCCCCGTGGTCGGCGAGGTCATGCCCCGCTGTCCGCCAGACGATGCGCGATCGAGCGCGTCGCCTCCTCGTACTCGGTGTACAGCGCGAAGCGCTCCTCGTACACGGCGACGGCCTCCGGGTTCGGCTCGTGAGCGCGCAGGATGTTCTGGGCGGACTCGGCCGCCTCGGCCACATCCGAGAACCAGCCGAGCTCGGTGGCCGCGAGCAGCGCGGTTCCCGCCGACGAATCGGCGAGCTCCGGAACCTCGACGGGGATGCCGAGCACATCGGACACGATCTGACCCCAGGTGACGCTGTTCGCGCCGCCGCCCACCAGGCGAGCCTTCTCGGGGAACCGGTCGTGATCCTTCGAAGCGTGACGGATCGACATCGCGACACCCTCCATGACGGCACGCGTGAAGTGCGCGCGGTCGTGCACCGGGGTGACGCCGAAGAACGAGCCGCGCTGCTTCGGGTCCCAGAGCGGACTGCGCTCGCCGTTCAGGTACGGGTGGAACATCAGGCCGCGGCTGCCGGCAGGAACGCCCGAGACATCCGCCTCGGTGATCTCGTACGACTCCACGCCGCGTTCGGCGGCGAGCTCGTCGACGAACGACTCGCGGAACCAGCGGAACGACGCCGCCGCGAAGTTGGTCGCGGTGTTGACGTAGTACTGGCCGTCGATCGGGTGCTCATAGGTGAGCGGACGCGTGGTGCTGGGCAGCGCGTCCGTCACGACCTGCAGGTTGCCGGCCGTCGCGAGCTTCACGACCGCGTCACCGGGTCGCACACCGCCAGCTGCGTAGATCTCCGCCGCGCTGTCGGCGGTGCCGACGTACACGAGCGCGTCGAGCGGGAGGCCCGTGCGCTCGGCCGCGGCGGGCGTGACCGTGCCGACGACGGTGGTCGGCGTGACGATCTCCGGCTGCGCGACATCCGCGAAGCCCACGATCTCGAGGAGCTCACGGCTCCATTCGCGGCGGCGCAGATCCCAGTACAGGGTGCCGCCGCCCTCGATGTAGTCGGTGAGGGTGTCGCCGCCCGAGAACGCGGAACGCAGATAGTCCTTCATGTAGACCATGCGCACGGCCTTCGAACGCACCTCGGGCTCGTGATCGGTGAGCCAGGCGAGGTGCGCGAGCGTCCACGTGGCGCTCACGTTGTTGCGCGTGACATCGAGGATCAGATCCCCGTGCTGCTCCTGCAGGCGGCGCACCTGCTCGCCGCTGCGCTGGTCGTTCCACATGATCGCGTTGCGCACCGGACGGCCGTCGGCGTCCAGGAGCACGGCGATGTGGTGGGGGGCCGAGAAGATGAGCCCGCGCACGGCGGCGCGCTGGGCGGCGCTGAAGCCGCTGAGCGCCTGGGCGACGCCCGAGAGCGCCGCCTCCCGCCACTGCTCGGGATCCTGCTCGACCCACCCGGGGTTCGCGTAGATCGACGGATACGGAACGTAGACCGACGCGTGGATAGTGCCTTCGCTGCCGAGCACGGTCACCTTGCAGCCACCTGTGCCGGCATCGACACCGATCACATAGCCCGATGACACCGCGCTCCCACCAGACGCATCACTCGACAGCGAAGGCACAGTCATCACCAGATCCCGAAGCCGAGCTTGCCGGGGTTCAGGATGCCCTTGGGGTCGAGCTGACGCTTGATCCCGAGGAGGACGTCGAAGGTCGCGCCCTGCTGCTCGCGCATGAGGCGACCGAGCTTGAAGCCGATTCCGTGGTGCTCGTTGAGCATTCCGGTGTGCTCGAGGTTGATGCGCGAGCAGGAGTCCCAGATCTCGTTGTGCAGCTTCAGGGCCTCGGCGGCGTCAGCCGGCGGGTTGTCGATGTAGAAGCGGTCGTAGATCATGCCACCCCACGGGTACCAGTGCGAGAAGTGCGCGGTGTACTTCACGTCGTACTGAGCGTAGGTGGACAGGATGTGGTCGCGCTTGGCCTGGTAGAGGCCGGGCAGCTTGTCGAACGTGGTGAGGGTCTCGACCGTGCCGTACATCTTCGGGTAGCCGGGCTGAAGCGGCGGACGGTAGAAGTCGTAGCGGTGCTCCCACCAGTGGGCGCCCTCTTCGTCGGGACGGGCGACGCCGCCGACCGACTCGCAGAGCTCGCGGATGCGCGCGATCGTGGGCTCCGCGATGGCCGACTGACCGTCGACCATGATG
>JAEYUT010000186.1 GCA_023432305.1 Actinomycetes bacterium | reverse complement strand
GCTCAGGGCTGCTCACCATCGGGGCGTGGATCAAGGTGTGGCCCGCCGCGCTCGTCGCAGCGGCGGTCATCGCGCTGCGCTCGCGCGTCGCTGTCGTGACCGCCGCAGCAGGCACGGCGCTCGCGGTGCTCGTCGCGGGGCTCGCACTCGGCGGCGGCCCGGCGCTGTTCAGCTTCATCACGCAGCAGAGCGACCGCGGCCTGCAGATCGAGTCGCCGCTCGCGACGGCCGCCATGTGGTCGGCCTGGGCGGGCGGACCGAACGCGCTCTACTACGACCGTGACATCCTCACCTACCAGCTCACCGGCGATGGCGTCGAACTCGCCGCGAGCCTGTCCACTCCGCTGCTCGCGCTCGCTGTGTGCGGCATCGTGGTGCTGGGCGTCGTGGGGGCGCGGCGGGGTGCGCACCCGGATCGCCTGCTCCCCGCGCTCGTGCTCGCCTTCACGACGGCGCTCATCCTCGTGAACAAAGTGGGATCGCCGCAGTTCGCGGGGTGGCTCGCCGTGCCCGTCATCCTCGGGCTCGTGAGCGCCTCACACGGGCAGGGCGTGGCTTACCGAGTCCCCGCGTCCCTCGCGCTCGCGATCGCGATTCTCACCCACGCCGTCTACCCGTACGCCTACGGGCTCCTTCTGCGGCTCGATACCGTGATCCTGGTCGTGCTCACGCTGCGCAACGCGCTCTATGCCGTGCTGTTCGCGTGGGCGGTCACATCACTCGTCCGCGTCGTGCGCGGGCGGCGGGGTGAGAACTCCGTCGCTCAGAACGCGCCCACGTGGGCATCCTGAACGAGGATGCCGTCCTGGATGGCGCGGCGCCGCAGCGCGACCTTCGTGCCCACGTCGATGCCAGCCACGCGGTACTTCTCCCGGATGCGCTTCAGGTAGCTCTTCGCGGTCTCCTCGGAGATGCCGAGCTGATACGCGACCGACTTCACGGGCTCGCCGCCGCCGTACAGCGCCATGACACGCCGCTCCTGGGCTGACAGCTTGGGGGCACCGCCGATGTCGGAGGCGTTGATCGCGAGATCGAGCTCTGCCGAGATGAAGCTCTCGCCCTGGGACGCGGCGCGGATCGCCTCGACGATCATCTCCGCCTGCTCCGTCTTCACGAGGTAGCCGAGCGCACCGGCTGCGAGAGCCTCGCGCACCACATTCGGCTCGGAGTAGGTGCTCATGAGCACGACGCGCACGCCCGTCGACTTGAGTGCGGCGATCTTCACCGCGACGGGGATGTTGTCCTTGAGATCGAGATCGAGGAGCACGACATCGACCGGGAACTCCGGGTGAGTGAGAAGCTCAGGCCAGGTCGCGAGGGCTGCGACCACATCGATCTCGTCGGTGGCGCTGCGGATCCAGTTCGCAAGACCGCTCAGGATCATGCGGTGGTCGTCAACGAGTGCGAGGCGGATGGGTCGGGCCATCAGTGTCTCCTTCGGCATCTGTCTGGGGGGTGATCACACGTCGGCCGGGTTGTCGACGATCGTCTCGATGTCGACGCGCAGGCTTCCGTCCTCGGTGCTGTCAGAGTATCGCCCGACGCGGCCGAGGGCGGCCCAGATCGCCGGGTCGACACGATTCCGGCTGATCCCGGTGCTCGTGATCGTGATGGGGATCGCGAGTCGACGATCCGGGCGCTCGGATGCGCCAGGGGCGAGAGGGCCGACCTGGATGGTCACGGTGCGGTTCGCGGCGGCCTTCGGTCGGCTGTCGGTGACGAGCAGCCACGCCGCCGCGAGCAGACCGTCGCGCTGCGTCGAATCGAGCAGGCCCGCGAGCGCCGACTTGTCGATGAGGGTGACCGTCCGGCCCAGCAGCTCGGATTCGCTCACCGCGTGATAGAGCCACGTCTCGCGACGGCCCTCGATCAGATGGAGCCTCAGCTCGGTCGCGAGCGAGGCGGCGACCGACGCGGTCTTGGGCGACAGCGGGAGAGGGGTTCGCCCGGTCGCGATCGAATCGAGCAGCGTCTCCGCGGCGAGGTCGAGGCGCGCGAGCTCCTCCGAGGCGAGCATGCCGACGGCGTACCGGGGCGCCGAGACGTTCGACTGCACGAGCACGCGATCGAGCTCGTTCTGCACCATCCGCCGGTAGCCGTGCACGAGCACGATGCCGACGACCGCGGGAAGGACGGCGAAGGTGATCGCCGCGAGCTGGGGAGCGATCGTGTCCGCGTCGAAGGGGGTGTTCGGCGGTGTCGCCAGGAACATGCACAGCGCGAGGAAGAGTCCGAGCGCTGCCGCTGCGCTCAGCACCTCGGCGGCTCCCCGGTGCGTCACGACGAGCAGCAGAACCGCTCCCGCTGCCGTCGCTGCCGTGAGCGCGCTGCCCATGGGCTGGAGATTCCACACGGCCGTGACGTCGAACATCACCGAGGCCGCGATGCCGGCGAGCACGAGGAGGAACGCCCAGGTGGGCATGCGCTCGCTGCCGAGGCGGGTGCCCAGGATCGTGCCCGCGGCGGTCGCCACGAGAACGGCCCATGCGGCCGCAGCGGCGAACGGCATCGTGTACTGCTCCCACGACAGCAGGAACCACACGAGCCCATAGGCCAGCCGGAGAATGACGAAGATCGATGCGCCGAGCGCCAGGAACGCCATGCCGAGTCCGGGGCGCTCGCCGGCCTGGCTGATGCGCTTCGCACGGCTGGTGACGGCGCGTGCCGCATTGCCGACGACGATGCCGAGGGTGTTCTCTTCGGGGAGCGCGCTCACTTGGGAACCTCCAGCACA
Organism: Actinomycetes bacterium; assembly: GCA_023432305.1. Classification (GTDB taxonomy): domain Bacteria; phylum Actinomycetota; class Actinomycetes; order Actinomycetales; family Microbacteriaceae; genus Homoserinibacter. The sequence goes on along the minus strand of JAEYUT010000186.1, from coordinate 3,774 downwards.
ACCGTGGTGCCGGCGCCGGGGGAGGAGAAGAGGCGTGCGCCGCCACCCACCTCTCGAAGTCGGGCCACGACGGATTCTGCGAAGCCGAGGCTCGCCTCTTCGATGTCGGCGATGTCGAACCCGACTCCCGCGTCCGTCACCATCGCTCGCACAGTCGTGTCGTCATCGGTGATCGTCACGTGCGCCTGGGTGACACCGGAATGCCTGCGCACATTCTCGAGACACTCCGCGAGCGCCATCAGGAACGCATCGAGCACCTCAGTGGGCAGATGCACCTGCCCCGTGCCGTGCCAGCTGACCTCGAGGCCCATGCGGCCGAATCGCTGCTTCACCGACTCGAGCGTGCGACCGAGCACCGGCTCGGGCTCGCCACCAGCGGCGAGCTGGTAACTGCCGGAGGATTCGGGGGTCGGGGTGGATCCGAGCCGCAGCTGCCGCAGGAGTGCGGCATCGTCGGCGGCCTGCTCGCGCAGTGCCTGCGGGGTCACGCCGACTCCCGAGTGAGCGAGGAGAGTGAGGGTCGCGAGCACGGTGTCGTGCAGCAGTCGAGCTGACTGCCGGCGCTGCGCTTCGAGCTCGCTCGCCTGACGCTCGGCCCGGTGCGCCCGCCCGATGCTGCCGATCCGCGAGGCCACCTGCGGCACCCCAGCCGACACCCACCAGCCGATGCCCGCGGTGAGCACCCAGCCGAGGAGCACTAGACCGCCCATGCGCACCGACTGAGGCGAGTCGGCCGTGAGCATGAGCACCGCGGCGAGCACGGCCGCGCACGACAGGATGAGACCGATGAGGCGCCAGATGGTGCCTCCGAGCACGATCGCGATGGATGCGAGCGCCCCCGCCGTGAGCAGCTGGAGGGTGAGGAGACCCCCGGGGCTCAGCGCGGCGCGCCCTGCGTCGGTCATGACGACGGCGATGCCGATTCCTGTCGCGAGCACCGCGAGGATCCACGCGGGGTTGCGGCTGTAGCCGAGAACTCCGAAGAATCCGGCGAGCAGCACGTACAGGGCGATCCCCAGGGCGACGGTGTCGGCGCCGGAAACAGCACCGGGCAGGGAGAAGCACACCGCAGAGACCGCCGTGAAGCTCAGTCCGTAGACACGGGCGACACGCTGCAGAACGCGGTCGCGCTCCTTCGCGAGGAGATCCATCTCGGGTGCGATCCTTCGTGGTGGTCCGGGGGTGGTAGCCACATCGTGGCAGAAGACGACACCCGAAAGGGGGTGACACGCGCACACGGCGCGTCGCGGGGGGGCGATCAGGCGTCGAGCAGGCGCGTCAGCTGCGGCCCGACGAGGGCATCCTCGATGAGGAACGCGTCGTGTCCGAACGGCGACGAGATCACCACAGGCTCCGACCCGGTGAGGCTGTTGGGGATGTGACGCGCGATGATCTGCTGCCCGGGCACCGAGAAGAGCCGGTCCGAGTCGATGCCGAGGACGAGACCGAGCCCGGTGGCGCGCTCGAGCGCCGCCGCGACGCCGCCGCGGTCGCGACCCACGTCGTGTGAGTTCATCGCCTCGACGAGCGTCAGGTAGCTGTTCGCGTCGAAGCGGCGCGTGAACTTGTTGCCGTGGAAGTCGAGGTAGCTCTCGACGGCGAATCGACCGCCGCCTCCCATCGGGTTCAGCCCGCTCTGCCAGCTGCGCGCGAATCGCTCATCGAGCTCGGTGGGGGAGCGGTAGTTCAGCAGCGCCATGCGTCGCGCGAGCGCGAGTCCGCGGTGGGGACCTGCGCCGTCCTCGGCGTTGTAGTAGTCGCCCTCGTTCCACGCCGGGTCCATGCGGATGGCCTCCGTCTGCACGGAGTTGAGGGCGATCTGATCGGCGGTCGAGACGGGCGGTGCCGCCAGCACGGCGAACTTCGGCACCATCTCGGGGCGGGTGATGGCCCACTCGATCACCTGCATGCCGCCCATCGAGCCGCCGATGACAGCGCCCCAGGCGTCGATGCCGAGCGCGCGCGCAAGTGCGTGCTGCGCAGCGACCTGGTCGCGGATGGTGACGAACGGGAACCGCGCGCCCCATTCGACCCCGTCGGGGGAGACGGACGCAGGGCCGGTGGATCCCTGGCAGCCGCCGAGCATGTTGGGGGCCACGACGAACCAGCGATCCGTGTCGACGACCTTGCCGGGGCCGACGAGGCCCGACCACCAGCCGCCCGTGGGGTGTCCGCGGCCGGGGGCTCCGATCACGTGGCTGTCGCCGGTGAGCGCGTGGAGGATGAGCACGGCGTTGTCCCGCGCCTGGTTGAGCTCGCCCCAGGTCTCGTAGGCGATCGATACCGCGGGAATGCTGCCGCCGCGCTCGAAGCTCATCGGTCCGATGTGCTGGAACTTCCGATCGCCGGGGTCGTCGCCGATGCGCCACGCGCCGGATGCCGGCGGGGCCGCCGAGATCGCCCGCCGATTGGACTCGGTGACGAACGCGGACGGCACCGCGTCTTCGGGAGTCTGCCAGTCCATCCCACCCATTCTGGCGTGCCTGCGCGTGTGTTACGTGCACCTGCTGTGCGGGGAACGGCGAAGGGCCGGATGCGCGTGGCATCCGGCCCTTCGCCGACCGCGTCAGCGGGTCGAGTAGGTCAGGCGTTCGCGCCTGCGGCGGTGACGCGACGCGCGGCGTCGAAGCCGGACTGCAGATCGGCCTTCAGGTCGTCGATGTGCTCGAGGCCCACCGAGAGGCGCACGAGGCCGGGGGTGACCCCTGCGGTCAGCTGCTGCTCGGGGGTGAGCTGCGAGTGGGTCGTCGACGCCGGGTGGATGATGAGGCTGCGAACATCGCCGATGTTGGCGAGGTGGCTGAACAGGCTCACGTTCTCCACGAGCGCGCGTCCGGCGTCGGCGCCCCCCTTGAGCTCGAACGAGAGCACCGCGCCGACGCCCTTGGGGGCGTACTTGTTGGCGGCGGCGTACCACGGGCTCGTGGGGAGGCCGGCGTAGTAGACCTCGGCGACGTCCGGGTGGTTGGAGAGCCACTCGGCGATCTCCTGGGCGTTCTCCACGTGACGCTCGATGCGCAGCGAGAGCGTCTCGATGCCCTGGATGAGGCTGAAGGCGCTGTCGGGCGACAGGGCCGCGCCCGTGTCGCGGAGCAGCTGCACGCGCGCCTTGATGACATACGCGATCGCGTCGCCGAGCACGGTGGTGTAGCTCGCGCCGTGGTAGGAGGGGTCGGGCTCGGTGAGTCCCGGGAACTTGTCGACGTGCTGCGACCACGGGAACTTCCCGCCGTCGACGATGACACCGGCGATGACCGTTCCGTGGCCGCCGAGGAACTTGGTGGCGGAGTGCACGACGATGTCGGCGCCGTGCTCGAACGGACGGATGAGGTACGGGGTGGCGATCGTGTTGTCGACGATGAGCGGCAGGTTGTTCTCGTGCGCGACGCCCGCGACCAGCTCGATGTCGAGGATGTTGATGCGCGGGTTGCCGATCGTCTCGCCGAACAGCGCCTTGGTGTTCGGGCGGATCGCGGCGCGCCACTCCTCCGCGTCGTCCTGGTTCTCGACGAACGTGACCTCGATGCCGAGCTTGGCGAGGGTGTACTTGAACAGGTTGTAGGTGCCGCCGTAGATCGACGAGCTGGAGACGATGTGGTCGCCGGCACCCGCGATGTTGAGGATCGCGTAGGTGATCGCGCTGGATCCGGAGGCGGTGGCGAGCGCCGCGGTGCCGCCCTCGAGAGCGGCGACGCGCTCCTCGACGACCGCCTGGGTGGGGTTCTGGATGCGCGTGTAGATGTTGCCGAATTCGGCGAGGGCGAAGAGGTTCCT
>JAEYUT010000316.1 GCA_023432305.1 Actinomycetes bacterium | reverse complement strand
GCCTCGGCTACTGCATCGGCCTCGGCATCCCGTTCGTGCTCGTCGCTCTCGGCTTCGGCTGGGTCGGCTCGAGCCTCGGATGGGTGCGCCGCAACATCCGCGCCATCAACATCGTGGGCGGCGCGCTCCTCGTCCTCATCGGCGCGCTCATGGTCTCTGGGCTGTGGGGCGTCCTCATGTCGAACCTCGGGATGGTGATCGGTGGCTTCAGCACCCCGCTCTGACACGTCGGCTTCGTCGGATCCGCTGCGTCCGTCGGATCACATCGATGCGGCGCAGCCTGTCCGCGACGCGGGCGTGACGCAGCCGAAGCTCGGCTTCGTCGGCAGCCTGCGCTTCGCGTGGCGTCAGCTCACGAGCATGCGCACGGCGCTCGTTCTGCTGCTTCTGCTCGCACTCGCGGCGGTGCCCGGTTCGCTCGTGCCGCAGCGCTCCTCCGACCCGAACGGCGTCATCCAGTACGAGCGCGACAACCCGGAGGCCTTCGAGATCCTCGACGCCCTGGGCGTGTTCTCGACGTTCAGCTCGCCGTGGTTCTCGGCCATCTACCTGCTGCTGTTCATCTCGCTCGTCGGCTGCATCCTGCCGCGCACGAAGCACCACTTCGATGCGCTGCGCTCGCGCCCGCCGAAGACCCCTGCACGTCTGTCGCGGCTCGTCGGCTTCACCGAGCGCCGCACGGATGCGGATGTCGAGACCGCGGTCGAGGAGGCGCGTTCGACGCTCCGGGGTCTGGGTTATCGCGTCGAGCGCTACGGCGATTCGATCTCGGCTGAGCGCGGCTACCTGCGCGAGACCGGCAACCTCGTCTTCCATGCGGCGCTCGTGGGCGTGCTCGTGGCGGTGGGCGTCGGCAGCGGCTTCGGCTACCACGGCCAGAAGGTCATCGTGCAGGGCACGGCTTTCACCAACACCCTCGCCGGCTACGACTCGTTCAATCCGGGCCGCTTCTTCAGCGAGGAGGCGCTCGAGCCGTTCTCGGTGCGTCTGGACGACTTCGACGGCGTCTTCGAGCTCGACCCGTCGACGGGCACCCACCAGCCGGTCGACTTCACCGCGCACCTGTCCACGCGCGAGCCGGGCGGCGAGTGGACCTCCGCCGACCTCAAGGTCAACCACCCGCTGCAGGTCGGCGGCATGAACATGTACCTGCTCGGCAACGGCTACGCACCCGTCGTCACCGTGCGCGACGCGGAGGGCGAGGCGGTGTTCACCGGCCCCGTGGCGTTCCTGCCGATGGACAACAATCTCCGCAGCCGCGGCGTCATCAAGGTGCCGGATGGTCTCGATGAGCAGGTGGGGATGATGGGCTTCTTCTATCCCGACCCGGTGCAGCTGATCGACCACACGTACACGTCGCTCTCGCCCTACGCGGGCGACAACAGCCTCCTCACGCTCACCGTGTGGACGGGCGACCTGGGCCTCGACGAGGGCGTGTCGGTGAACGCCTACTCGCTCGACACCGACTCGCTCGAGCAGGTCGCAGGGCCGAAGGCCGATGCGAAGTCGCTCGAGCTGCGCGTGGGCGACACCGCGGAGCTGCCGAACGGTCTCGGCTCGATCGAGTTCACCGAGCTGCGCCGCTTCGCGAGCGTCGATTTCCATCACGACACCACCGAGACGTGGGTGCTCGTGTTCGCGATCCTGATCCTCGGCGGCCTCATGGTGGGGCTGTTCGTGCCCCGCCGTCGCATGTGGATCAAGGTGATCGCGGATGCCGAGGGCACCCGCCTCGAATACGCGGGCCTCGCCCGCGGTGAGGACCCCAACCTCGCCGATGCGGTCGCGGACCTCGCCCGAAGGCACACCGAGAAGCTCGAACGTAGGATTGTGAAGTGACCCAGACCCTCGCCGCGTATTCGCTGCTCGCCGTGTTCTCGGCGGGCGTCATCTACGTTCTCGCGTTCATCGTCTCGATTCTCGACCTCGCTCGTCACGGGCGCGGCCAGGAGCTCGAGCGTTCGAGCAAGGCGGGTCGCATCGCCTTCGCGCTCACCATCCTCGGTTTCGCGGTGCACGTGCTCGCGGTCGTGCTGCGTGGTGTCGCCGCCGGGCGCGCGCCGTGGGCCAACATGTTCGAGTTCGCGATCACCGGCACCGCTGTCATGGTGGGCGTCTACCTGCTCGTCAACATCTGGCGCAGCGTCCGCTACCTGAACGCCTACATCACGGGCCTCATCTCGCTGCTGCTGATGCTCGCGGCGCTCAACGTCTACGTCGATGTCGTGCCGCTGCCACCGCCCCTTCAGTCGGGGTGGCTCATCGTGCACGTCTTCGTGGCGACGCTCGGCACCGGGTTCTTCGGCGTGGGTGCGGGCCTCGCGATCGCGCAGCTGCTGCAGGAGCGCCACGAGCGCAAGGGTCCCGACTCGATGCGCTTCCTCAGCCGCTTCCCGAGCTCCGAGAATCTCGAGAACACCTCCTACTGGGTGAACGTCGTCGGCTTCGCGTTCTGGACCTTCACCCTCATCGCCGGCTCCATCTGGGCGCAGTTCGCGTGGGGTCGCTACTGGGGCTGGGACACCAAGGAGGTCTGGACCTTCATCATCTGGGTCGTCTACGCGGGCTACATCCACGCCCGTGCGACGCGCGGATGGCGGGGTGCCCGCTCGGCGTGGCTGTCGATCATCGGCTTCGCGGCGGTGCTGTTCAACTTCACCATCGTGAACCTGTTCTTCAAGGGCCTGCACTCCTACTCGGGCCTTTGACCCGCTGACGGAGACCGCGGGCTACGCGGTCATGAGCTCCGCATACGCGGCGCGCGCCCGCGCGTGCCACCAGTCGCGGCGCTCAGGTGAGACCGCGTGCTCGCGCAGCAGCGCGGCATCCGGTACGACATCCCGCACCGGGATCTGGCCGTCGCGGGGCACCAGCGGCTCGCGGGTCACCTCGGCGGTGAACAGCGCCGCTGTGCCGAGGCCGCAGTCGAAGTCCAGTTCGGGCAGCGCCGCGGCGAGCCGCGCACCCATCGCGAGCCCCACCGAGGTGTCGAGGGCGCTCGAGACGACGGCAGGCAGACCCGCTTCGGCGACGATCCGCAGTGCGCGGCGCACACCCCCGAGCGGCTGCACCTTCACGACGATGAGGTCGGCGGCGCCGGCCTGCGCGACTGCGAGCGGGTCCGTGGCTTTGCGCACGCTCTCGTCGGCGGCGATCGGCAGCTGCCACTCCCGCAGGCGCTCCCGCAGCTCGGCGAGCTCGGGAACGCTCGCGCACGGCTGCTCGAGGTATTCGAGGTCGAACGGCGCGAGCGCGTGCGCCGCATGCTCCGCCTGATCGACGTTCCACCCGCCGTTCGCATCCACGCGGATGCGCCCCTCCGGCCCCAGGATCCGGCGCACTTCGCGCACACGGGCGACATCGGCCTCGAGCGTCTCCGCGGGATCTGCGACCTTCACCTTCACCGTGCGCACCGCTCCGTAGCGAGTGAGAACCTCCGAGATTCGTTCGACGGGAACGGTGGGCAGGGTGGCGTTCACCGGCACGCTCTTGCGCACAGCCGGCACCGGCTCACCCCACGCGTGGTCGAGTGCCGCGGCGAGCCATGCCGACGACTCGAGCGGGTCGTATTCCAGGAAGGGCGAGAACTCGGCCCACCCACCCGGGCCCTCGACGAGCATCGCCTCGCGCTCCGTCACGCCGCGGAAGCGCGTCGACATGGGCAGCCGCACCACATGCGCGGCGGCGAGAACCTCGTCGATCTCCGGGATCATCCCCTCATCCTCTCTCAGCACGCGCGGATAGGGTGGAGGGGTGAGCGACGGCCTGAAGATCTTCGACGAGGCGCAGGGCACCGACCCCGCGCAGGTCGCTGCGCCGAAGAGCCGCCCGCGCTGGCCCGGCGGGCTCGCCGGCGGCATCGCGATCCTCATGGTGTTCTCGTGGGCGGCGGGGCTGGCTCTGCTGTCGGCGGGGAGCTTCGAGTTCGGGATGGGCCTCACCATCTCGGCGATCCTGCTGAGCGCCATCGCGATCGTCGCGGGGCTCATTGCGGCGATCGGCAGCTTCGGTCGCGGGTGGGGCATCGCCGCGATCGTCGTCGGGGTGCTGCTGAACCCCGTTCTCGTTCTTCTTCTGCTCAGCTGGCTGGGGGCCCTGTGACCGTCTCGGAGATCTTCGACGCCGATGTCTGGCGGGAGGTGCCGGGCTTCGAGCAGCTCACGGATGTGACCTACCACCTCGACACGACGGGCCGCATCGCCCGTGTCGCGTTCAACCGACCGGAGGTGCGCAACGCCTTCCGCCCGCAGACGGTCGACGAGCTCGCCCGCACCCTCGACCACGCCCGCCAGAACTCGAAGGTGGGGGTTGTGCTGCTCACCGGCAACGGCCCGAGCCCGAAGGACGGCGGCTGGGCGTTCAGCTCGGGGGGCGACCAGCGCATCCGCGGTCGGGCCGGCTACGAGTACCGCGAAGGCGAGCCCAGCGGCGCCGGCCGCCTCCACATCCTCGAGGTGCAGCGCCTCATCCGGTTCATGCCGAAGGTCGTCATCGCTCTCGTCCCCGGCTGGGCGGCGGGCGGAGGCCACTCGCTGCACGTCGTGTGCGATCTCACGATCGCCAGCCGCGAGCATGCCCGCTTCAAGCAGACGGATGCGGATGTCGGCTCGTTCGACGCGGGCTACGGCAGCGCGTACTTCGCCCGCCAGGTGGGTCAGAAGTTCGCGCGCGAGGTGTTCTTCCTCGCCGAGGAGTACGACGCGCAGCGCGCCTATGAGATGGGCGCCGTCAACGCGGTCGTGCCGCATGCCGAGCTCGAGAAGGTCGGCGTCGAGTGGGCGAACACGATCCTCGGCAAGAGCCCCACGGCGATCCGCATGCTCAAGTTCGCGATGAACGCGGTCGACGACGGGATGGTCGGTCAGCAGGTGTTCGCCGGCGAGGCCACGCGTCTCGCCTACGGAACGGATGAGGCGGCGGAGGGTCGCGATTCCTTCCTCGAGAAGCGCGCCCCCGATTGGGCGCCGTACCCCTGGCATTACTGAGCCGATGAAGACGCTCGCGCGACTTCCCGCATCCGCTGGCCACCAGGCGGTGATGGAGGCGATGCGCCGGGCGTTCGCGGGGGGCGATGCGCTCTTCGTCGCGTCCGGGGCTGCGGGGGCGAGTGATGCGCCGCTGCCGGAGCGGGTTCCCCAGCGCACGGGCGTCATCGTCGAGACGAGCGGCACTACGGGGCGGCCCAAGCGCGTCGTGCTGTCGACGGATGCCATGCTCGCCTCCGCGGCGGCGAGCGAGTCGGCTCTCGGCGGGCCGGCGCAGTGGGTGCTCGCGCTGCCCGTGAACTACATCGCCGGTCTCAATGTGCTCGCCCGGTCGCTGTGCGCCGAGACGGAGCCCGTCGCGGTCGGGGGAGATCATTTCACGGTGGAGGGGTTCGTGGACGCCGTCTCGCGGCTCACGGTGCCGGAGCGCGCCACAGCGCTCGTCCCCGCCCAGCTGGCGCAGCTGCTCGAGGATGACGCAGCGCGCGACGCCCTGCGCAGCTTCCAGGCGATCCTCGTGGGCGGCCAGGCGACCCCGCGGGCCCTCGTCGATCGCGCCCGGGAGGCGGGAGTGCGCGTGGTGCGCAGCTACGGCTCGAGCGAGACAGCGGGGGGCTGCGTGTATGACGGCGTGCCGCTGGGCGCCACACGGGTCGCGATCGTCGACGGCGAGGTGCGGCTGTCGGGCCCGACCCTCGCGGAGGGGTATCTCGACGACGAGCAGCTCACCGCGGAGCGCTTCATCGAATCGGACGGCGCCCGCTGGTTCCGCACGGCGGATGCAGGGGAGCTCGTCCACGATGTGCTGCGCGTGATGGGGCGCCGCGACGACGTGCTGATCTCGGGCGGGGTGAAGGTCGCGCTCGCCGCGATCGAGGAGGCGCTCGCTGCGCATCCAGGTTTCGGGGAGGTCGCGGTCGTGGCGGTGCCGGATGAGCGCTGGGGGGAGCGGCCGGTCGCGGTCGCCGCGGGACCCGAGACCGATGACGCCGCTGCGGTCGCGGCCGTCGTCGCACACCTCGGGCCGGTGGCGCGACCGGCGCGCATCATCCGCGTCGAGGCGCTTCCGCGTCTGGCGAACGGCAAGCCCGACCGCCGTGCGATCGCGCTGATCGCACGGACGGGCGAACGTCACTAGGCTTCCTGTTCGTGGCCAAGCAGCAGCGGTTCGATCCCCGTTCCCTCGAGCGCGCGAAGAGCGCGACGTCAGCCGATCGCGGTCAGGGTGCCGCCGCGAGCGGTCCCGCGAAGAAGAACGCGGGAGCCACCAAGTCGTCGAGCGGATCGAAGAACGCGAAGAAGAAGGGCTCCGGCGGGCGTCCGGGCGGACGCCCGCGTCCGGCGCAGGTGAAGCCCGCGACGCTCGGCACCTGGATCGCCGCTGCACGCCCGCAGACGCTCGCGCTCGCTCTCGGCCCTGTCGCGCTCGGCACAGGCGCCGCCGCGCTGCACATGCCCGACTGGACCCACCACTGGGTGCGGGCGCTGCTGTGCCTCGCCGTCGCCGTGCTGCTGCAGATCGGCGTCAACTACGCCAACGACTACTCCGACGGCATCCGCGGCACCGACGACCACCGCGTCGGCCCTGCGCGCCTCGTCGGCTCCGGCCGTGCGAAGCCGAAGCACGTGCTCATCGCCGCGCTCGTGTCGTTCGGCCTCGCGGCCGTCGCGGGCCTCATCCTCGTGATCCGCTCCGAGCAGTGGTGGCTTCTCGCTGTCGGCGCTGTCGCGATCCTCGCCGCCTGGTTCTACACGGGCGGGAAGCGCCCGTACGGCTATGCGGGCCTCGGCGAGGTCATGGCGTTCCTGTTCTTCGGCGTCGTCGCGACGGCGGGCACGATGTTCGTGCAGGTCGGCTTCGTCAACGCGGAAGCCTGGCTCGGCGGCGTCGCAGCGGGCTGCTTCGCTGCGGCGGTCATGCACGTCAACAACACGCGCGACCGCGACCAGGACGCCCTCGCCGGGAAGCGCACCGTCGCCGTGCGGATCGGACGCACCGGCTCCAAGGTCCTGTACGTGCTGCTCATGGTGGTGCCGTACCTCGTGCTCGCGTTCTTCGCGATCTTCCACCACTACGCGCCGTACGTGTCCTTCTCGCTTCTCGCGGCGGCGCCGGCGATCCTCATCGTGCTGACGGCGCGCACCGCTCGCGAGCACGTCACGGCGCTCAAGCTCACGCTGCTCGCAGCGGTGCTGTACGAGGTGGGGCTGGGCGCAGCCTTCGCGTTCTAGTCGCGGTCTTCGGCGAGCTCGTCCTCGCCGCGCTCATCCTCCGGACGCTCCTCCTTCTTCGGGGAGGGGCGGCGGCTCGCAGAGATCTCGTCCGAGACGCGGCTGTGCAGCGGCGCGAAGAAGATGTACGAGATCGTGAGGCTGATGATCGCTGCGAAGATCGCGGCCAGCCAGTAGTCGACGCGCAGCAGCCACAGCACGGCGAACACTCCTCCGAAGAGGCCGAGACGAAGCAGGGTGTACGGGATCCAGGCGGGCACGTGGACATCCTAGGTCCGAGCGTCTGCACATATCCTCGGCCTACACTCATGGCTATGGCCGCCCTGCTCCGCTTCCTCCCGATCATCATCGCGGTGGTCCTCCTCGTGGCTGCGCTCGTGGACATCATCCGCATCGACCCGTCGCGGGTGCGCGCACTTCCGAAGCCCGTGTGGGCGATCGTGGTCATCGTCGTCGCGATCGTCGGTCCGATCGTCTGGTTCTTCGCCGGCCGTGAGCCTCTGACTCCCCGCGGATCCGGACGCTTCCGCGCCCCCGTCGCCCCCGACGACGACCCCGAGTTCCTGCGCAAGATCGCGTACGACAAGGAGCAGGAGCAGCGCATCCGCGACCTCGAGAAGCGTCTCTCCGAGCTCGACGACGACTCCGGCGCCGATGCCGGTGCCGGCGCCGACGACGAGAAGCCGAAGCGCTGAGGTGACCCGACAGACGGGCGACGCTCCCGCGAGCGTCTACTCGGTCGCGCTCCTGGCCGGTCTCGTGCGGCGCGGCGTGACCGACATCGTGGTGTGCCCGGGCTCGCGCTCGCAGGCGCTCGCCCTCGCGGCGGCGCGCTTCGAGCAGGCGGGACTCGTGAATCTGCATGTGCGCATCGATGAGCGCTCGGCAGGCTTCCTCGCGCTCGGCCTCGCCGCGGAGTCGGGTGTGCCGGCCGTCGTCGTGACGACCTCCGGCACCGCCGTCGCCAACCTGCACCCCGCCGTGCTCGAATCCGCGCATGCGGGCGTGCCGCTCGTGGTCATCACCGCCGACCGGCCCGAGGAGCTGCGGGGAATCGGAGCGAATCAGACCACGCGACAGCCGGGGATCTTCGGCGACCTCGCAGGCGCCTGGGATGTGCCGGCGCCCGAGGGGCACGCAGACGAGGAGGCCGCTGCTGACGCGCTCGCGGCCGAGCTGCTCGCCGGCATCGACGGCCCGCGTCATCTCAACTTGGCCCTGCGGGATCCGCTGTCGTCGCCCGTGCGCCTGCCCGACATCGAGCCCGGCGACTGGGTGCCCGTCGTGCGCCCCGACGGCGACGTGCTCACGCTCGCGCCCCGACCCGGGACGATCGTCGTGGCAGGTGCGGGAGCCGGGGAGGATGCCGAGCGCATCGCCCGCGACCTGGGTGCGCCGCTGCTCGCAGAGGTGTCGAGCGGGGCGCGCTTCGGTCCGCAGCTCGTCGCCGCGTACCGCGAGCTGCTGGGCGGCGCCGGCTTCGGCGACCGCGTCGAGCGCGTCATCGTCTTCGGGCACCCGACGCTCAGCCGCGAGGTCCCGGCGATCATCGAACGCCGCGGCGTCGAGACGATCGTCGTGCGCACCCCGGGCGTCGACGACTACAACCCCGGACACCGCGCCGCGCGCATCGTGGATCGTGTGGAGGTCGAGGAAGGTCACGCCATCGACCCGTCCTGGGCGCGCCGCTGGGTGCACTCCTCCCGGATGCTGCTCGACGCCGCCGCCGACGAATCCGCAGCACCGCTGTCGTCCACGACCGAGACGAAGGAGTACGCCGAGCGGGCCCGCTTCGCGCGCGAGCAGCTGGCGCGGATGCGCGCACCCGTCACCCGCAGACAGCTCGCGGAGGCGGTCTGGGCGGCATCGTGGCCGCACGACCGACTCGTCCTGGGCGCGTCGCGGCTCATCCGCGAGCTCGACAGGGTGGTCGCCGGCCGTCGCATCCGCGTGCACGCCAATCGCGGGCTCGCGGGCATCGACGGCACGATCGCGACCGCCACGGGCATCGCGATCGCATCGCAGCGCGACGAGAGCCGTCCGGGTGTCACCCGCGTGCTCGTGGGCGACCTCACCCTCCTGCACGATGTCGGCTCCCTCCTCGGCGGGGCGGGAGAGGATGCGCCCCGCATGCAGGTGATCGTGGGAAACGACCACGGCGGCACCATCTTCGACAGCCTCGAGGTGGCGCAGACCGCGGATCCCTCGCTCGTCGAGCGTGTGCTTCTCACCCCTCAGCACGTCGACCTCGCCTCGCTCGCCGCCGCCTACGGGTGGGAGCATCGGCTCGTCACCGAGGCAGGCCAGCTCGACGGCGCCCTCACCGCGACACCCGGCCGCGTCATCATCGAGGTCGCACTCGACCGCTGAGCCCCGCCAGCGGCGGGTGCTGGCTCAGCCGAACGCGTCGACGATGGGGCGGAACTTGAGCTTCGTCTCGGCGAGCTCGGCATCCGGGTCGGACTGCGCGAGGATGCCGGCGCCCGCGAAGGCCCGGATGCCGCCGTCTGCGTCGATCTCGGCGGAGCGCAGCGAGAGCGCCCACTTGCCGTCGCCGTTCGCATCCACCCAGCCGACCGGACCGCCGTAGCGGCCGCGGTCCATCTGCTCGAGCTCGCGGATGAGCGCGACGGCCCCATCCGTGGGGGTGCCCGCGACGGCAGCTGTGGGGTGCAGCGCCGCGGCCAGGTCGAGCACCGATGAGCTGTCGCTCAGCGTGCCCTCGATGTTGGTGGCCAGATGCCACAGGTTCGGCAGCTTCAGGGTGAAGGGGATCTCGCTCGAGGTGATGCCGCGTCCGTCGCCTTCGGCGGCATGCGGGGCGAGCGCTGTCAGCACGCTCTGCACGGCGTAGCGGTGCTCGTCGATGTCCTTCGTCGATGTGGCGAGCCTGAGCGCGGCGGCCTTGTCGGATTCCGCATCCGCCCCGCGGGCGATGCTGCCCGCGAGGACGCGCGCCGACACCTTGCCGCGGCTCGCGCGCACGAGCGTCTCCGGGCTCGAGCCGATGTGCCCGTCGACGGCGAACGTCCAGGTGTCGGGGTAGCCGAGAGCGAGATCCACGAGGACCCGCCGGATGTCGCCGCCCGCCGGCATGCGCCCGGCGAGGTCGCGCGCGAGCACCACCTTCCGCAGCTCGCCCGCCTGGATGCGCTCGACGGCCGTCGCGACGATCTCGCGGTAGCGCTCGCCCGTGATCGCACCCGGAAGAAGCGACAGCCGGAACTCGGAGCCCATCGGCCGTGCGACCGGCTGGACGGCGGCGCTGTCGTCGCCATCGACGGCGACATGCGTGATCCACGAGACGCCGTTGCGGTGGCCGATGATGGTGCGCGGCACGATGAGGGTGCTCGCGTAGCGCGAATCCTCGGAGAACGTGAACGCCCCGAACGCCACGAGCCCCGAGCCCGCCTGACCCACGGGATCGTCGATGGTCGCGGCCGCCGAGATGCGGCGCCAGGCCTCCGCAGCCTGGGCGATGCGGTCGACGCCGCTGAACTCCAGCCGCAGGGCTTCGCCGACGCCCGCCACGCCCTCACCGCGCCGCACGAACAGCAGCGGGGAGGACGCCTCCAGGTACGGGACGAGCGAGGGTGCCGAGTCAACCGCGCGGGTGCGGGCGGTGAGACGGGGCGTCGAACCCTCGGAAGCGGTCACGATCCCACCTTAGGACGGACGTCCTGACCGCGAAGAGTCGAAGGGCCCGACCCGCAGAGCATCCCGCCTCAGTAGGATGGGCGTGGTGAACAAGGCGGACATGGAGAAGAAGCCGGACGAGGTGTCCGGCATGTTCAGCGACGTCGCGCGCGGCTACGACCGCACGAACGACATCCTGTCGGTGGGCAACTCCATCCTGTGGCGCATCGCGACCGTGAAGGCGATCGACCCGCAGCCGGGCGAGCGCATCCTCGACGTCGCCGCCGGAACCGGAACCTCCGCCGCCGCGATCGCCAAGTCGGGTGCCACCGTCGTGGCTGTCGACTTCTCGCCGGGCATGATCGAGGAG
>JAEYUT010000142.1 GCA_023432305.1 Actinomycetes bacterium | reverse complement strand
CGATCCAGGACGTGGTCCAGAGACCGATGACTCGATCGACGTGGTTCGTGGTGCCCGGCTCGGTCGGAAGCCAGCCGAGCGTCTGCTCTTGCGTGCATCCTGCGAGGATGAGCGAAACCGCGAGCCCGATCGGGGCAACCGCCCATCGGGCGAGTCGCGAACGGCGGGCAGGACCCTGGGGGCTGCTAGTGGAGCGCACCTGTGACCTCTCGGATGACGACATGTGAATCTCGTCCGAGTCTATAGCCGAACGAGGCGCCCTCCTTGCGGAGAACGCCTCGTGTCTTGCCGAATCCCTGTGTTGGCGGGGATTTCGCGGTCGGAAATCAGTGGAAGCTGTCTCCGCAGGCGCAGCTTCCCTCGGCATTCGGGTTGTCGATCGTGAAACCCTGCTTGTGGATGGTGTCCTCGAAGTCGATGGACGCGCCATCCAGGTACGGAACGCTCATCTTGTCGACGACGACCTCGACGCCGTCGAAGTCGCGCGTGGCGTCGCCGTCGAGCAGTCGCTCATCGAAGTAGAGCTGGTAGATGAGTCCCGAGCATCCGCCCGGCTGGACCGCGACGCGGAGGCGCAGATCGTCGCGGCCCTCCTGCTCCAGGAGGCTGCGCACCTTCTGGGCGGCGGTGTCGGTGAGGTTGACGCCGTGCGTCGTCTCGAGCGTGTCGGTCATGCGGCGATTCTACCTTTCGGGGTCGGGAGGATGCTGGTCATCGTGCCGCGAGGCGGGCGAACAGCAGCGCCTCCGCGAGGATCGAGTTCTGGAAGCTCGGCAGGTGCAGCGACTCGTTGGGGCTGTGCGCGCGCGTGTCGGGATCTTCGACGCCTGTCACCAGGATCTGGGCGGTCGGGAACTGCTCCGCGAGCTCCGCGATGAACGGGATCGACCCGCCCACGCCCATCTCGACCGCAGGGTAGCCGAACGCCTCCGCCAGCACCTCCTTCGCATCCGCGACCGCCCACCCCGAGGTGTCCACGAGGAACGGCTGACCCATGTCGAGACCGTCGATCTCGATCTGGGCGCCGTAGGCGACGTGCGCGCGAAGGTGCGCGAGCAGAGCCTCCTTCGCGTCCTCCGCACGCTGACCTGGCGCGATGCGCGCGCTCAGCCGCACCCGCACGCTCGGGACGAGGGTGTTGGATGCGTCGCGCACACTGGGGGCGTCGATGCCGGTGATGGTGATCGAGGGCTGATTCCACAGGCGCGAGATGATCTCACCGTGTCCGATCGGCGAGACCCCGTCGAGAAGGCCGGTCTCGCGGCGCAGCTGCGCTTCGTCGTATTCCGGTGTCTCGGCTTTGCGGGAGGTGAGGCCCGCCACGGCGACGGAGCCGTCGGGGTTCCACAGCGTGTCGAGGGTGCGGATCGCCGCGAGCATCGCATCCGGCACCGCTCCCCCGAACATCCCGGAGTGCGAGGCGTGGTCGAGTGTCGTGAACCGCACGTTGAAGGCGACGGCGCCGCGGAGCCCGACGGTGATGGCCGGAATGTCGATCGACCAGTTGCCCGAATCGGCGACGATGATCACGTCGGCGTCGAAGACGTCCTTGTAGCGCTCGAGGAATGTGGCGATCGATCGCGAGCCGAACTCCTCCTCCCCCTCGATGTAGAGGACGATGCCGATCTCGGGGTCGCCCAGAACCTCGACGAACGCGCGGATGGCGGCGAGATGCACGAGCACCCCGGCCTTGTCGTCGGCTGTGCCGCGACCGTAGAGACGATCGCCGCGCAGCGTCGGCTCGAACGGCTTCGACTCCCACGCGTCATCCGCGCCGGGAGGCTGCACATCGTGGTGGGCGTAGAGGAGCACCGTGGGCTTTCCTGCGCGCGCGGGGCGCACGGCGACGACAGCGGGCTGACCGAGCTCATCCGAGTCAGGGTCGGACACCGGCAGCTGAACGACGTCGACGCTCTCGAACACGTTCAGTCCGCGAGCGAGCTCGGCGACGCGCTCTGCGCTCTCCCGAACATGGCTGGGGTCGAAGCCGTCCCACGAGACGGACGGGATGCGCACGAGCGACGAGAGCTCGGCGACGGCGGTCGGGAAGCCGGCCGAGACGGCGGAGCGGAGCTCGTCGGCGTGAGGAGTTGTGGATGCGGCCGACGGCCCGGACTCAGACATGTGGGATATCTTAGGCTGACCGATTTTGCGAGGAACACGTGCCCAAGAACACTCCCACTGACTCGTCAGCAGCCGCTGAGAACGCGGAGACCGAGAAGGTCGCCGGCAAGGGTCGTGCCACGCCCACCCGCCAGGAGCGCGAGGCCGCCCGTCGACGCCCCCTCGTCCCCGAGGACCGCAAGGCCGCGCGCCGCGAGTCGCGCGCGAAGCTCAACGAGCAGCGCGAAGCCGCCCGCATCGGCATGGCGAACGGCGATGAGCGCTACCTCCCCATCCGCGACAAGGGTCCGCAGAAGCGCTATGTGCGCGACTTCGTGGACGCGCGCTGGAACGTGGGCGAGATCCTCCTCCCCGTCATGTTCCTCGTGATCCTCACCTACTTCGTGCCCGTCGTCGAGGTCGCGTTCTATGCGCTCATCGCCGTCTGGGCCGTCATCGTCATCGTGGTGATCGACTGCATCGTGCTCGGCTACCAGCTCAAGAAGCGCATGTCGGCGAAGTTCGGTGCGGACCGCCTCGAGAAGTTCCGCTGGTACGCGGCCATGCGCGCCGTGCAGATGCGCCCGCTGCGTCTGCCGAAGCCGCAGGTGAAGCGCGGCGAGTACCCCGCCTGAACCCGCCTTGTCACATAACGAGGCCCCGAGACGCTGCGTCTCGGGGCCTCGTTATGTGAGCGATCAAGGGCGCGAAGCGCGCAGACGACGCAGCCCGCGGTTGATGGCGCGCGCCCACAGCGGCCCCTCATAGAGGAACGCCGTGTAGCCCTGCACGAGCGTCGCTCCGGCGTCGAGACGCTCCTGCACGTCGGCCGCGGTCGTGACACCGCCCACCGAGATGAGGCACATCTCCGGTCCGACGGCGGCGCGCAGCAGCCGAAGCACCTCGAGCGAGCGAGCCGCGAGCGGAGCTCCCGACAGGCCGCCCTCCCCCGCTGCCGCGACGATCGCCGGATCGGTGACGAGACCGTCGCGTGAGAGCGTGGTGTTGGTGGCGACGATGCCGGCGAGGTCGATGCGCTGCACGAGCTCGGCGATGCGAAGCGCCTGCTCGTCGGTCAGGTCGGGGGCGATCTTGACGAGCACAGGCACACCGCCCGCGGCATCGCGCACCGCGGTGAGAAGCGGTTCGAGCCGGTCGAGCTCCTGCAGCCCGCGCAGGCCCGGCGTGTTGGGCGAGCTCACGTTGACGACGAGGTAGTCGGCGTGCGGCGCGAGCAGACGCGTGCTCACCAGGTAGTCCTCCACCGCGTCATCCACGGGCACGACCTTCGTCTTGCCGATGTTGACGCCGATGATGGGCCGCTTCGCCTGGGCGCGCGCGCGAGAGATGCGCGGCTCCACGGCCACGGCGCCGGCGTTGTTGAAGCCCATGCGGTTGATGACGGCGCGGTCCGGGATGAGCCGGAACAGGCGGGGCGTCGGGTTGCCCGGCTGCGCCTGGCCCGTGATCGTGCCGACCTCGACATGACCGAAGCCGATCGCGCCGAGACCGGCGATGCCCTTGGCCTCCTTGTCGAAACCGGCCGCGAGACCGAACGGCGACGGGAA
>JAEYUT010000171.1 GCA_023432305.1 Actinomycetes bacterium | reverse complement strand
GATGAGTCCCTCATCGCGGGCCCGCTTGATCATGCGACCCACCATGAAGCGCGAGATTCCGAGCTCTTCGGCGATCTCGACCGACGACCGGTCGTGCTCGAGGTGCTGGAAGGCGACGTAGATGCATATGACCTGATCGTCGATCGACAGTGACTTGCTCACCTGAGCAGAGTACACGCTCCGTGGGGAACGTGACATCGACGGCGGTCGTCTGGTCGTTGTTCTCATACGTGGTGGTGGGGCGGTTGATGGTTCCCACGAAACCGCCGAGCGACTTGTAGCCCTGGTCGAGCGTGTAGTCGATCTTGGAACCGCAGTCCCAGTAGCCGCAGTACCACTCGCGCTCCACCCACTGGCTGTAGGTGGGGCTGTTGCCGAGGTTGTCCTGCACCTGGTTGACGCCCTCGATGCTGACCGTGGTCTTCGTCTCGCGAACCTCGACCGTGTTCGTGCGAGTGACCGTCTTCGAGGTCGTGTACGGGAGGTTCTGCGTTCCGGTGAACACGGAGCGCAGCGCCTGGGTCTCACCCATGTCGAGGCTCGAGTCGTAGTCCACGCGCGCCACCGTGGTGAGGCTCGCGAGCGACAGCTGCGTTCCGGAGATCGCGATCGAGGCGATCCCGGGCAGCCCGAGCGCGGCGAGATCGATCTCGCCATCGGTGAAGGTGAGCTTCGTGCCGTCGGTGCCTGTCACCGTGATCTCGAGGTCGGAGAACGCGGCGAGGAACGCATCCGTCAGAGCGATGCGGGTGGGAGCGGCGGTGCCCACGCGCTTGCTGGCCTGCAGGAGGTCGAGCGTGTAGGTGAACTCCGGCGAGATGACGCCGCCCGTGCTCAGCTGGTAGTCGGCGCTGAACGGCGCCTCGTACGGCACATAGGTGGTGTCGGTGGTGCGGCGTGAGCCGTAGATGCCCACGATCTGCGACGAGACGGCGAGCTCCTTGGGCAGAGCGATGTCGATGACGCCGTTGGAGCTGCGGGTGGTGTTCTTGTCGTAGGGGGTCGGCTGGTAGGTGCGCATCGACACCGCGACGGTGTGCTGCGTGGCCAGGCCGTTGGCGACGGTGCCGGTCACCGACGCGTAGGCCGAGGCCCCGTTCGACCGGAAGGTGTCGGTGTCGATGATGATCTTCGCGGCGTTCTCCGGGAGGGGGAACTGCACATCGGAGCTGCCGTCGAGACCTTCGACATCGAGCACGGTCTCGGTGCCGTCGAGCGCCACGACGCGCACCCGCACGTTCTCGCCATCCTCGAAGAGCTTGCCCGAGAGGGTGAGGGTCGCGTCGGAGATCGCCGTCGCGGATGCGGTGTTGAGCGTGATCGTGGTGGTCGAGTTCTCGGCGACCGTGCCCTCACCGATGCCGAACAGGAAGTCGAGCTTCGACTCGGTGTCGTACGGGACCGTCTTGCGGTCGTAGGTGCCGTCGATGCGCACACGCGTCGACGGAATGGCCTCGTCGGGGTAGATGACCTGGAACGAGACGTTCTTCTGCAGCGATCGGGGCACGTCCGTGTAGGTCGTGGGGGCCGAGTAGTCGGTGTTGCTCGCGTAGCGCTCGAAGTAGTTCGCGGTGGCGGGCGACGTCATGGTGCCGACCTTGTACGGAGTGCCGTACACGCGGATGGTGAGCGGGATCGACTCCCCCGGCACGAGCTTCTCGGCCAGATCGGTGAACACGAAGGAGTGGCCCCACGTGAGCTCGGCGAGATCGGAGGCGTCGAAGGTGATCGAGGTGGGGTTGTCCTCATCGTCGAGCACGCCTGTGAGGACGCCGGTGCGCTGCTCCCCAGCTTCGGTGGTGTAGGTGTACTCGACCGTGGAATCCCGGAAGCGGTCGGCGTCGGCGGCGTCGAATGCGTACTCGATGCGGTCGACTTCGAAGTCCTGGTCGACGCCGTACGTCATGGATGCATCGAAGACCGGGGCGTTCGATGTCGTCGCGATGTCGCTGATCTGGTTCCAGGTCTCGTAGCCGTAGACGACGTCGGGCTGCTTCGTGGTGTGCGAGAACGTGAAGTTGTAGGTGGGGCGCTGGACCTGGCGCTCCGCGATCGAGGTCTTCGTCCAGTTGGCGTTCGCCGCGAGGAGGATGTTGGTGATCGCGCGCACCTTGAACGTGGTGGGCAGAACCGGGAAGCCCTGGCGGCTGAGCGGCAGCGAGACGAGGTACTTGCGTTCGCGGTTGTCCTCTTCGGGGGTCACGCGGTCGGTGCTGCGCTCGACCATGATCATTCCGCTGCCGGAATACGAGTACGGGAGCTCGTCGGTGAGCTCGCTCTCGCCATCCCAGTCGGTGATGTCGTAGATGAGGATGCCGCCTTCGCCGGGCACGCCGACGAACGTCCCCTCGAGGAAGTCGGGATTCTCGTTCGGGACCGCCTGACCGTCTGCTCCGTAGATGAAGCGGTTGATGTCGAACGGGATGATGCCGTTGATGTTGTCGGTCGTGTCGACGTCGAAGCTGACGGAGTACCCGTTGATGTTCGAGGCGGGATTCGTGGAGGTGTTCTTGAGGGTGTAGATGTAGTCCGCGTACTGGTAGCGGTCCCAGATGGGCACGAGGGTGCTGCCGCCGCCCGCGACGTAGGGCACGATCGTCGGCTCCCACTGCAGATCGGTGGAGACGATGGTCACGCGCGAGTCGTCGTCGACTCCGAACTCGGTCGACCACTCGGATCCGGGCACGCGGTTGAACATCTTGTACGACACGAAGCCGTTGATCTCGAAGACGGTGCCCTCCGGAACACCGCCGTACGGGCCGGAGGTGCCGTCGTTGTAGGTGTCCAGCTCGATGTCGAAGCCGTAGTTGTCACCCGCCCCGAGGTCGGCGTCGTACTGCAGCACGATCGGCCCGCCCTTGACCGTCGTGTCGGAGATGACGCGCCAGTCGCCGCCCGCCTTCACCGTGCCCTGCACGCCGAGCGGCGTGGCGGGCCCGTTGCGGTCGGCGAGCCGGTATTCGCCGTCGACATACTCGAGCGACGGCATGTAGATGGTGACGCGCACATCGGTGGCCTTGCCGTCGTTCGACCAGCTCGGGACGACGCGGTAGTTGATGCGCGTGTTGCTGCCCGAGGTCATCACCGCGGACTTGGACGTGAGCACGCCGGGCTCGCCTGTGTAGGTGGTGCCGTTGAGAGCGATCGGCGGGGTCTCGGACGAGGTCACCGCCGCGGGCTCCGTCGTTCCCGACGCTGCGACAGCATTCTGGCTGCTGGCGAGGACGTCAGTGAAAGCGAGGGTCGAGGCGAGGATTCCTGCCATGACGCCCGCGAGGAACCGCGTGGTCTTCAACCCACACACCTTTCGCTGCCCGGCGCCGAGGGGTGCGCCGGAGATTCGATACGAATGGATTTAAGTTTACGTGTCACCTAATTGAGGATCGTGTGACGAAGGTCCCATTCGACCCCCGGGCGGGGGGTGGACAGATGAGTTTCACACGTAGAGGCGCACCCAGGACCCTCGCGGGAGGGCGCTCGTAGACTCGGTCGTGCACCAGATGATGACGAATCACCATCTGCCGATCCCAGGAGGACTCATGCCCCGCCCTCGCACCACGCTCGCCACCGCCGCATGGATGATCGCAGCCAGCGTGATCCTGACCGGCTGCAGCGCATCGCCGCAGGACTCCGTCGACGGGGAACCCAGCGTGGAGGAGATCGAGGCCGGTGCCGAGCAACCCGGCACGACGGTCTTCGCCGACGGCACGCTCACCTCCTCCAAGATCACCATCCGCATCACCGAGAGCAGGGTGATCCCGCAGGGCGAGCCGGGCAACGAGTTCGGCGAGGCACCCGTGATGGCGGTGTGGTTCGAGACCACCAACACATCAGGCGAGGCGATCGACCCGCTCACCGCGTGGCTGACGCACGTTCGGGCCTACCAGACCATCTCCGATGCGCCTGCCGAGCTCTCGCTCGGGATGGTCCCGGACAGCGAACTCGCCACGACGATGTCCACCGGGATCCCCGCCGACGCGACCGTCTCCGCCGCCGTCGCGTACCTTCTGACCGACGACCAGACCCCCGTGGAGCTCGTCCTGAGCGACACGTTCCTCACCGAGGTCGGCCGCGTCAGCCTCGCCGTCAACTGATCGGCTGCGGGCCGGATCCGACCCGGGCGATACGGCCTAGACGACCTTCTTGACGACGCTCGACTTCAGCTGCATGCGGCCGAAGCCCGGCACCGTCGCGTCGATGTCGTGATCGCCGACCCCATCCTCGATGAGCCGGATGCCGCGCACCTTGGTGCCGACCTTCACGACGCCGCCGCCTGCACCCTTCACCTTCAGGTCCTTGATGATCGTCACCGTGTCGCCGTCGGCGAGCACATTGCCGACGGCATCCGTGACTGCTGCCGACTCCGTGGGTGCGTCATCCGCAGCGCCGGGCGTCCACTCGTGGGCGCACATGGGGCACACGAGCAGCCCGCGGTCTTCGTACGAGTACGCCTCGCCGCAGGCGGGGCACGGAGGGAGCGCGTCAGACATGCTTCGAGCCTAGGTGCGCCCGCAGCTGACGCGCTCCGCGCGGCCGGCGCTGGTCAGTCGCCCGCAGTCACGCGGCGGACAGCGCTCCGCGGACGATCTCCGCGATCCGCCGCTCGGTGGCCTCATCGATCGTCTCGAAGTACCACGCGGCCGGCATCAGCAGAGCATCGGCGCCTCCTGCGCTGCGGAACTCGACCTTCTCGGTGAGCGCGAGATTCAGTCGCTCGTCATTGCGCAGCGTCACGAGGGCGGGCGTGCTCGCCGACGTCGCGTAAGCCGGCATCCCATACCAGATGCGCGGCTTCAGCTCGGGGGCCGCCGCCATGATGATCTCGTGCACACGCTGCATCTCGGAGCGCCGCGGCTCATCCATCGAGGCGATCTTCTCGAGCACCTCGGCCAGGTTCTTCTCATCCTTCGACGACATGTCGCGTCCTCTCGTGGGCCGATGTCGCGCATCGGCGAAATGAAGTCGGCGCCTCTCGGCACCACACCCCATCCGGACATGCCCTGAACCCTCAGGCGCTCTCCGCGATGATTCACGTGATCGTCACGTGGAAGCGTCGCGAGTGACCGCAGTCACCGCAGTCACCGCAGTCACCGCAGGGCCAGGATACCTGAACCTCCGTCAGGACCAGAAGTCACGTGACCGCGCAGAATCACACGTTGAAGCGGAACTCCACGACGTCGCCGTCCTGCATGACGTAGTCCTTGCCCTCGATGCGGGCCTTGCCCTTGGCGCGAGCCTCTGCGATCGAGCCGGTGTCGACGAGGTCCTGGAACGAGACGACCTCGGCCTTGATGAAGCCGCGCTCGAAATCGGTGTGGATCACGCCAGCCGCCTGCGGAGCCTTCCAGCCCTTGCGGATCGTCCAGGCGCGCGCCTCCTTGGGGCCGGCCGTGAGGTAGGTCTGCAGGCCCAGGGTGTCGAAGCCGATGCGAGCGAGCTGGTCGAGGCCCGACTCGGTCTGGCCCGTGGAGGCGAGCAGCTCAGCAGCGTCCTCAGGGTCGAGGTCGATGAGCTCCGACTCCACCTTCGCGTCGAGGAAGACCGCCTTCGCGGGCGCCACGAGCGCCTCCAGCTCCGCCTTGCGGGCGTCATCGGTGAGCACCGACTCGTCCACGTTGAACACGTAGATGATGGGCTTCGCCGTCATGAGGCCGAGATCCTTCAGCAGCGACAGGTCGAGGCCCGTCACCCGCGAGAGCGGCGTGCCCTCGTCGAGCGCCTTCTTCGCCTCCTGCGCCGCGGCGAGCACCGCAGGGTCGGCCTTCTTGCCCTTGACCTCCTTCTCGAGACGCGTGATCGCCTTCTCGAGGGTCTGCAGGTCGGCGAGCGCGAGCTCCGTGGTGATGACCTCGAGGTCATCCCGCGGGTTCACCGCACCGGCGACATGCACGACGTCGTCATCCGCGAATCCGCGCACCACCTGCGCGATCGCGTCGGCCTCGCGGATGTTCGCGAGGAACTGGTTGCCGAGGCCCTCCCCCTCCGAGGCGCCCTTCACGATTCCGGCGATGTCGACGAAGCTCACCGTCGCCGGCAGGATGCGCTCGGATCCGAAGATCTCGGCGAGCACGTTCAGGCGCGGGTCGGGGAGGTTGACGACGCCCACATTCGGCTCGATCGTCGCGAACGGGTAGTTCGCCGCGAGCACGCTGTTCTTGGTGAGTGCGTTGAAGAGGGTCGACTTGCCCACGTTGGGGAGACCGACGATGCCGATGGTAAGAGCCACGGGGCACAAGCCTACCGGGGCGATCCTGCACCGATCCTCGGCGGTGAGATGCTGCCGCCGCCGCTGGCGAGAAGTGAGGAGAATCACCGCGACACGCCCGGGATGCTTGCATCGACGGATGCGGTGGGTCTACGGTGGGGACCGCGTCGTGAGGTACGGCGCGTGTGACCACTGAAAGGAGCCGGCGATGATGATCCAGGAGACCATTCGCCGCGGAGGCGCAATCGTGCCCCGCCTCGGCTTCTTCGGAGCCCTCACCGCCTGACGTCTCGGCGTATCTGCGC
>JAEYUT010000105.1 GCA_023432305.1 Actinomycetes bacterium | reverse complement strand
GCATCGATGCGGTCGATGCTGACGGCTTCTACCGGGCCTATCGACGCCTGCTCGAGGACCCCGACGCGTGAGCGCGTCGCCGCTCATCTGATGCTCATATGAGCACAGGTGTACTCAAACGATGCTGGAGGCTCGCGTGCGGGGTACCGTCGATGGAGGAGGACTGATGGACGACGAGCTGCTGTCTGTGCGTGTCGCCGAGCTCTACTACGACGACAACAAGACGCAGGACGAGATCGGCGCGCTGCTGGGCATCTCCCGCTGGAAGGCGGGGCGCCTGCTGACCCTGGCGCGCGAGCGCGGGATCGTGCGCATCGAGATCGTGCACCCGCGCGCGCGTCGCCTCACGACCGAACGCGAGCTGCGCGAGCGATTCGGTCTGGCGGATGCCGTCGTCGTTCCGAACCCCGACACCGAGGCGGCGGTGCATGGCCGCGTCGCACAGGCGGCCGCCGACTATCTCACGAGCCTGCGTCCCGTGCCGCGCGTTCTCGGCGTGAGCTGGGGGCGGACGCTCACCGAGGTCGCCGATCGCCTGCCCGACGGGTGGGCGAACGGCGTCACCGTCGTGCAGATCAACGGCGGCGTCAGCCTCAATCGCCGGCCGGGCACCGCAGCAACCCTCGCCTCGACGATCGCCCAGCGCGGCCGCGGCCACGTTCTGCTGCTGCCCAGCCCCGCCATCCTCGAACGTCTCGCCACCAAGCGCGCGATCGAGTCCGACCGCACCGTCGCAGAGGTGCTGGCCCGCGCGGCGGGTGCCAATGCGTACCTGTTCAGCGCGGGTGTCGGCGACGAGAAGTCGGCGCTCGTCGAGAGCGGCTACCTGCAGCCGGAGGATGTCGCCGAACTCGCCCGCAAAGGTGCTATCGGCGACGTCGTCGGCCGCTACATCGATGCCAATGGCAACATCGTCGATCCGGCGCTCGATGAGCGTACCGTGGGGATCAGCCTCGAACGGCTGCGCGCGGCGAGCACCTCGATCTTCGTGGTCGGCGGTGCGGCGAAGCACGACATCGCACGGGCCGTCGTGATGAGCGGGCTCTGCACCGTGCTCATCACCGACGAGTCGACAGCTCGAGCACTTCTGGAGGATTCATGACCATGCAGTCTCACGCGCTGGCACCCGCCGAGCGCGCCGTCCGCCTCCTCGGAGGCGATCTGACGGAGCGCAGTCTCCGTCAGCATCTCGAGGGCCTGAGCGGCGTGGACGCGGTCGGGCTCGAGCAGCGCGCCGCCGGTCTCGGCACGCGCTCCATCAAGACGACTTCGAAGGCCTGGGCCCTCGATCGCATCATCGAGCTCATCGACCTGACGACCCTGGAGGGCGCCGACACACCCGGCAAGGTGCGCTCGCTCGTCGCGAAGGCGATGGTCCCGGACTCGTCCGACCCCTCGACACCGCGGGTCGCGGCGGTGTGCGTCTACAACGACATGGTCGCCCACGCCGTCGACGCGCTCGGCTCGATGCACGGCGACCCGGATGACGGCCTCATCTCGGTCGCGGCCGTCTCCACCGCCTTCCCGTCGGGACGCGCATCGCTTCCCGTGAAGCTCATGGACACCCGGGACGCGGTCGCGGCGGGTGCCGACGAGATCGACATGGTCATCGACCGCGGTGCGTTCCTCGCGGGGAACTACGGCACGGTCTTCGAGCAGATCGTCGCGGTCAAGGAGGCCTGCCGCCGCTCCGACGGCACCTATGCGAGCCTCAAGGTCATCCTCGAGACGGGTGAGCTGAACACGTACGACAACGTGCGTCGTGCGTCCTGGCTCGCGATCCTCGCGGGGGGCGACTTCATCAAGACCTCCACGGGCAAGGTGTCGCCCGCCGCGACGCTCCCGGTGACGCTGCTCATGCTCGAAGCGGTGCGCGACTGGCACCGGCTCACCGGTGAGTACGTGGGGGTCAAGCCCGCGGGCGGCATCCGCACCTCGAAGGATGCCGTCAAGTACCTCGTCACCGTCGCCGAGACCGTGGGGGAGCAGTGGCTGCAGCCGCACCTCTTCCGCTTCGGCGCGTCCAGCCTGCTGAACGACGTGCTGCTGCAGCGTCAGAAGCTCCGCACCGGCCACTACTCCGGCCCCGACTACGTCACGATCGACTGAGGATCACGTCATGAAGGACATCACTCCCACGACCGGACGCGGCTTCCTCGAGTACGCGCCCGCTCCCGAATCCACCTCGGTGCTGCACCTCCAGGACAGCTACGGGCTCTTCGTCGACGGCGAGTTCCGCGACGGCTCCGGCGTCTCGTTCCACAGCATCTCGCCCGCCACCGAGAAGAAGATCGCCGAGTTCGCGATCGCCTCCGATGCTGACATCGACGAGGCGGTCGCGGCGGCCCGTCGCGCGCACACGAAGGTGTGGTCAAGGATGTCGGGCTCGGATCGCGGCAAGTACCTGTTCCGCATCGCCCGCCTCGTGCAGGAGCGCTCGCGTGAGCTCGCGGTCGCCGAGTCTCTCGACAACGGCAAGCCCATCAAGGAGAGCCGAGACGTCGATGTGCCGCTCGTGGCCGCGTGGTTCTTCTACTACGCAGGCTGGGCCGACAAGCTCGACTACGCCGGCCTCGGCGCGAACCCCCGCTCGCTCGGCGTCGCCGCGCAGGTCATCCCCTGGAACTTCCCGCTTCTCATGCTCGCGTGGAAGATCGCGCCGGCACTCGCTGCGGGCAACACGGTCGTGCTGAAGCCGGCCGAGACGACGCCGCTCACCGCCCTGCTCTTCGCTGAGATCCTGCAGCAGGCGGACCTCCCCGCTGGTGTCGTCAACATCGTGACGGGAGCCGGCGCCACCGGCGCCGCGCTCATGCGTCATCCGGATGTCGACAAGCTCGCCTTCACCGGCTCGACTGCGGTCGGCCGTGAGATCGCGAAGGCGGCAGCAGGCACCCACAAGAAGGTCACGCTCGAGCTCGGCGGCAAGGCCGCCAACATCGTGTTCGACGATGCGCCCATCGACCAGGCGGTCGAGGGCATCGTGAACGGCATCTTCTTCAACCAGGGCCACGTGTGCTGCGCAGGCAGCCGACTTCTTGTGCAGGAGTCCATTCACGATGAGGTCGTCGAGCGCCTGAAGGAGCGCCTGTCGACCCTGCGCCTCGGCGATCCGCTCGACAAGAACACGGATGTGGGGGCGATCAACTCAGCGGCGCAGCTCGACCGCATCCGCCGTCTCACCGACATCGGCGAGCAGGAGGGCGCGGAGCGCTGGAGTGCGCCGTGCGAGATCCCCGACAACGGCTTCTGGTTCGCGCCCACGATCTTCACCGGCGTCACGACATCGTCGACGATCGCACGCGAGGAGATCTTCGGCCCGGTGCTCTCGGTGCTGACCTTCCGAACCCCCGCCGAGGCGATCGCGAAGGCCAACAACACGCCGTACGGGCTCTCCGCCGGCATCTGGAGCGACAAGGGATCCAAGATCCTCGCGGTCGCCGACAAGCTGCGAGCCGGCGTCATCTGGGCCAACACGTTCAACCGCTTCGACCCCGCGAGCCCCTTCGGCGGCTACAAGGAGTCGGGCTACGGCCGCGAGGGAGGCCGCCAGGGTCTCACCGCGTACCTGCAGCCGGCGGCCGTCGACACCAAGGGAGCAGCCAAGTGAGCCGTCTCAGCATCCCCAAGACCTACAAGCTCTTCATCGGCGGCGCGTTCCCGCGCAGCGAGTCGGGTCGCACCTACGAGGTCCGCTCCGCTGATGGCTCGTTCCTTGCGAACGCCGCCCTCGCGAGCCGCAAGGACGCGCGCGACGCCGTCGTCGCCGCCCGCGCGGCGGTGTCCAGATGGGCGGGCGCGACCGCATACAACCGCGGGCAGGTGCTCTACCGCATCGCGGAGGTGCTCGAGGGGCGTCGGGCGCAGTTCGTCGAGGAGATCGCGGCCTCGGAGGGTGTCTCGACTGCTGTTGCGCAGCGCCAGGTGGACGACGCGATCGACATGTGGGTCTGGTACGCCGGCTGGGCGGACAAGTTCGCTCAGGTGGCGGGCTCGGGCAACCCCGTCGCAGGGCCCTACTTCAACCTCTCGGTGCCGGAGCCGACGGGCGTGGTGGCGATCATCGCGCCGCAGGGAGAGGGCAGCCTTCTCGGCTTCGTAGCTGCGGTGGCTCCCGCCCTCGTCGCCGGAAACGCGGTCGTCGTCGTCGCCGATGAGGCGCATCCGCTGTCGGCGATCAGCCTGGCCGAGGTGCTCGCGACGAGCGATGTGCCCGGGGGAGTGGTGAATGTGCTCACCGGCTCACCCGCCGAGATCGCTCCCTGGCTGGCGTCGCACGCCGACGTCAACGCGATCGATCTGCTGGGCGCCGGCGCGCTCGACTGGGTCGACCTCGAGATCGCCGCCGCCGAGACGCTCATGCGCGTGCACCGCCCCGAGTCGGGTGTGCCGCCGCGCAGCCTCGACCGCATCCTCGCGTTCACCGAGACGAAGACCGTGTGGCATACGAAGTCGCTCATCTGACACCGTGACCCGCGACCGAGAGCCGCGGCGGGACCTCGAACGAGGAACCGTCCCGGCTCTCGTCGTGTCGGTAACGGATCGATAACGCTTGTGTTACAGTCGGGTCACTTCGCGATGAGGCGGAGCACCCGACGGAAGTAGAGCATTCGTGCAGATGGTGACGCATCCGGTGAGGCGCGCAGTCGCCGCCGCCGCTGTCACGCTCTCCCTCGTCTCCGTGCTGCTGCTCGTCCCCGACGCCGTGAGCGTCTACGCCACCAACATGATCGGCGCGCTTCGCGCCCCGGGGGAGCCCGCCTTCATCGCCGCCCATCGCGGCGACAGCGCGCGTGCCCCCGAGAACACGCTCCCCGCGTTCGATTCGGCTTTCCGCTCCAACCTCGAGTTCGTGGAAGCGGATGTGCAGCTGACGCTCGACGGGCACGCGGTCATCATCCACGACGAGACGGTGGAGCGCACGACCAACGGAACGGGCGCGGTCGCCGATCTCACGCTCGAGCAGATCCGCGCGCTCGACGCCGGCTCCTGGTACGACGCCGCGTTCGCCGGGACGACCGTGCCGACGCTCGAGGAGTTCCTCGACGCGCTCTCCGCCTCCGACAAGAAGGCGCTCCTGGAGCTCAAGGGCCACTGGTCGACCGACGACATCGAGCGCATCACGATCGACGTGTACGCGCGCGGGGTGCAGGACCGCGTCGTCTTCGCGAGCTTCAACCTCACCACGATCGCCTACCTGGCTGAGGCCGCCCCCGCATTCCCGCGGGTCATCATCAAGCGCGACCTGCCGAGTGACCCCGTCGGCCTCACCACCTACTACGGCGCGATCGCGATCCTCACGACCCCGAACTCGCTGCAGAACGACCCCGACGTCGTCGACCGCATGCACGAGGCGGGTCTCGGTGTGCTCGTCTACACGCTCAACAGCACGCACCGCTGGGAGGAGGCGCGCCAGTTCGGCGTCGATGGCATCATCACCGACAAACCCACGAAGCTCGGCGGCTGGATCAGCGAGGCCGCCGCGGCCTCCTGACCTGTCGGCTGCTCACAGTCGGCGGATGAGCGCGCCGAAGAACGCGATCGACGCGCGATACGTGGATGTGCGGATGCGCTCGTCGATCCCGTGGATCGACTGCAGCTCGTCCTGACGCAGATCGAACGGCAGGAACCGGTACACGTTCGCGGAGATCGTCGCGAAGTGCCGCGAATCGCTCGCCTGCAGCATGACGTAGGGCGCGACGGAGGCGTCCGGGAACGCATCGACGATGCTCGCCGAGATCGCCTCCCAGGCCGGCCCGGATGCGGGAGACACGGGAGCGGGATCGTTCCCCTCGAGGATGCGCGTCTCGACCGCGTCGTCGTCGATCACGGCGCGGATGTCGGCGAGCGCCGACTCGACGGTCGCCCCGGGCAGGATGCGCACATTGATCGTCGCCGTCGCCGTCTCGGGCACCACGTTGCGGCTCGACGAGCCGCGCAGCTGGGTGACCGCACGCGTGGTGCGCGTCATGGCGGCGAGCTGCGGGCTCTCCTTCGCCAGAGCGGAGGCGAGGAGACTGGGGAAGCGGCGGGCGTTGCGCAGCGCCCAGCCCTGGAGGCCGCCGAGGCGCCGTCCGAGGGATTCGAGAAGCTCGATGGTGGGTTCGATGAGGTGAGGCTTCTCGGGGTTGTTCTCGAGGCGCAGGATGGCTCGTGCCAGCACCGCGGTCGAGCCGCCTGGCAGGGGGATCGCCGCGTGTCCGCCGCTCTGCTGCACGCGCAGCTCGACGCTCATCACGCCCTTCTCGGTGAGTCCCACGACGGCGGTCGGGCCGAGGCCCGGGAGGATCCCGTCCATCACGGCACCGCCTTCATCGAGCACGAGCCACGGCTCGATGCCCCGCTCACGCAGCACCTCGACGACCGCGGCGGCCCCGGTGCCGCCGGCTTCCTCATCGTGTCCGAATGCCAGATACACGTCGCGCTGGGGCACGAAGCCGGCGTCGAGGTGCGCCTCGACAGCCTCGAGCGTCGCGGCCAGCGCGGCCTTGTCGTCGAGTGCGCCGCGCGCCCAGATGGTCTCCTCGGCGCCCTCGCCGGTCACGGTCGCGGCGAACGGCGGATGCGTCCAGCGGTCGGGATCGTCGACCGTCACGACATCCTGGTGCGCCATGAGCACAGCAGGCTGGCCCTCTTCGCGGCCCTTCCAGCGGTAGAGCAGGCTGCGACCCGCGATGACCTCGCGGTCGAGCTCTGCGTGCACCCGCGGGAACAGGCTCTCGAGGTCGGCGTGGAATGCGGCGAACGCCTCGTCGAGACCCTGCGCACCCTCGTGTGAGTAGGTCGGATGGGTCAGGAGCGTGCGGAAGCGTTCGATCGCCGGGTCGGTCATGGTCCGATCCTAGGGAGGCGGAGGCTCAGGATCGCGCCGATACGCTGGGGACGTGAACAGCGCACGCCCCGCCGAACGTTACGGCGACACCGGATTCCGTCGCATGGTGCTCGCACCCG
>JAEYUT010000055.1 GCA_023432305.1 Actinomycetes bacterium | reverse complement strand
GGCTGGTACAGCGTGTTCGTCGCCGCGATCGCGCTGTTCGAAGCGGTGCGCTCGTTCAGCGCCGATCCGGCGTTCTCCGTGATCTGGCTGACCTGGGCGCTCATGTGGGGTCTGTTCTTCCTGCTTCTCGGCCTGAAGGTCGAGCGCATCGGCGGCGTCGACCTCGGGCGCTTCGCCGGATGGTTCCTCGTGCTTCTCGGCATCCCGAGCTGCACGGTGCCGGGCATCCTGCAGCTCGAGGGCGCGTGGGAGCCGAGTCCGCTCGCCGGCGGCGTGGCGCTCGTCGTGCTCGCAGTCGGATTCGCGCTGTCGCTGGTGCTGTCGCGCCCAAGCCCCGCAGCCGCGGCCACAGTGCACGACCCCGCGCGCGAGCGAGACGCGGTGGGCGCCGCCATCTGAGTGCGGATCCCTCGGGGCGGTGGCCGGTCCGGTGACCGCCCCGAATCGCGCGTCGGCACGCTCATCCGCCCGCGCCTAGGCTGGAAGGCCTATGGCACACCTGCTCGGCGCTGAAGGCATTTCGCTCTCGTTCCCCACGAAGGACATCTTCGACGACGTCACGGTCGGCATCGACGAAGGCGACCGCATCGGCATCGTCGGTCGCAACGGCGACGGCAAGTCGACTCTCCTGCGCATCCTCGCCGGGCGCACGCAGCCCGACTCCGGCTGCGTGACCGTGCGCGGCGGCACCCGCATCGGCATGCTCGACCAGTCAGATCGGCTCCCGGACGACGAGACGGTCGCGCACCTCATCGTGGGGGATCGCGAAGAGCACGAGTGGGCGGGCGATGCGAAGGTGCGCGACGTCATCCGCGGTCTCGTCTCCGACATCCCGTGGGAGGCGCGCATCGGCGACCTCTCCGGCGGTCAGCGCCGGCGTGTGGCACTCGCGGCGCTGCTCAGCCACGAGTGGGATGTGATCTTCCTCGACGAGCCCACCAACCACCTCGACGTCGAAGGCGTCGCGTGGCTCGCCGAGCACCTCAAGCGCCGCTGGCCGAAGAACCAGGGCGGGCTGCTCGTCGTGACCCACGACCGGTGGTTCCTCGACGAGGTCTCCACCGACACGTGGGAGGTGCACGACGGGATCATCGAGCCCTTCGAGGGCGGATACGCCGCCTACGTGCTGCAGCGCGTCGAGCGCGACCGGATGGCGGCGACCGCCGAATCCAAGCGCCAGAACCTCATGAAGAAGGAGCTCGCCTGGCTGCGCCGCGGCGCCCCCGCCCGCACCAGCAAGCCCAAGTTCCGCATCGATGCGGCGAACGCGCTCATCGCCGATGTGCCGCCCGTGCGCGACAAGGTCACCCTCGAGAAGCTCGCGACCTCGCGCCTCGGCAAGGACGTCGTCGACCTGCTCGATGTGGGCGTGAGCTTCCCGGATCCCGCTGGCGGCACCCGCGAGATCCTGCGCGACATCGAATGGCGCATCGCCCCCGGTGAGCGCACCGGCATCCTCGGGGTCAACGGCGCCGGCAAATCCACTCTGCTGGGTGTGGTCGCGGGAACCGTGACTCCCACCACCGGGCGGGTGAAGCGCGGCAAGACGGTGAAGCTCGCGGTGCTCGATCAGCGTCTCGCCGAACTCGAGGAGGTCGCGAACGACCGCGTCGCGGATGTCGTGGGCCGCTACCGCACGAGCTACCAGGTGGGTGGCGGAGCGGAGCTCTCGCCCGGCCAGCTGCTGGAGAAGCTCGGCTTCACGAGCGCCCAGCTCTCGACCCCCGTGAAAGACCTCTCGGGTGGGCAGAAGCGTCGCCTGCAGCTGCTGCTCATCCTGCTCGACGAGCCGAACGTGCTCATCCTCGACGAGCCCACCAACGACCTCGACACCGACATGCTCGCGGCCATGGAGGACCTGCTCGACTCGTGGCCCGGCACGCTGCTCGTCGTCTCGCACGACCGCTACCTGCTGGAGCGCGTCACCGACAACCAGTACGCGGTGCTCGACGGCCGGATGCGCCACCTGCCGGGCGGCGTCGACGAGTACCTGGCGCTGCGGGCGGCCGCCGAGCAGAGCGGCAAGCTCACACCCATGGATGCGGCGGCGCCTGCGGCGTCGGCATCCGCTCCCGCAGCGGCGGGACTGACCGGCGCCGAGCGTCGCAACGCGGAGAAGGAGCTCGCCTCGGTGGAGCGCCGGATGGCGAAAGTCGCCGAGCTCATCCAGGCGCAGCACGACGCGTTCGCCGTGGCCGATCAGTCCGACTACGCCGGCCTCGGCAGGCTGCAGGAGCAGCTCGCGGCGCTCGAAGCGGAGTCTGCCGAGCTCGAGGAGCGCTGGCTGGAGCTCGGCGAGGCCCTCGAAAGCTGAGCGGCGTGCGCGCGGGACGAAGGTCCTTCAGGGGTGGGAGGCGGCTCCTCTAGCGTGGTGGGTGAGCGACGGTGTCGTCGCCGGAGAGGAACGCCACAATGCGCACGTACGTCGTCACCGGGTCCGCATCCGGAATCGGCAAGGCCACCAAGGAGCTGCTCGAAGAGCGCGGCAACCAGGTGATCGGCATCGACCTGTCGGGTGCCGACCTCGAGCTCGATCTCTCCACCGCTGAGGGACGCGACGGTCTCTACGACGCGGTCGCCGCCGCATCCGGCGGTTCGATCGACGCGATCATCGCGGTGGCAGGTGTCGCGCGCTTCGACGCGCTCACCGTCAAGGTCAACCACTTCGGCGCCGTGGCGACCCTCGAGAAGCTTCGCCCGCTGCTGAACGGATCGGATGCGCCGCGCGCCGTGGTCGTGTCGTCGTTCTCGTCCCTGCAGGACAACGACCCGCAGCTTGTCGAGCTTCTGCTCGCAGGCGATGAGGCCGCCGCCGTCGCGCGGGCCGACGAGCTCGTGGAGCAGCAGCTCGGCCACCTCATCTACGCGTCCACGAAGCGCGCGATCTCGGAGTGGGTGCGCACCGAGTCGATCACCCCCGAGTGGGCGGGTGCCGGCATCCCGCTCAACGCGGTCGGCCCCGGCGTCATCCTCACGCCCATGACCGCCCCACTCATGCAGACCCAGGAGGGGCGCGACCAGCTCGCCCAGATCGTGCCGATGCCGCTGAACGGCCCCGCCGAGCCGATCGTCATCGCGCGGATGCTCGCTTGGCTCGCGAGCGAAGAGAATACCCACATGGCCGGCCAAACCGTGTACGTGGACGGCGGCGCGGATGTCGCGATCCGCGGCGCGCACGTCTTCGGCACGCAGGCCTGAGACTCACCGCACCCGAGTGGTGCGGTGACGAGCGAGGGCGGCGGGTCCCCGCCCCCGCCCTCGCTCTTTTCGTGCGCTCGCGCGGTGCAGCACTCAGTCGAAGTCGAGGCTGAGCTTGCGCAGCAGACCCGCGAGCTTCGCCTGCTCGGAGGCGGGCAGCGCCCCCAGCAGCTCCGCCTCGCGGGCCACCAGCTCGCGGATCGCCTTGTCGACGGCTTCGCGCCCCGCATCCGTCATCGCCACGAGCACACCGCGCCCGTCGTGCGGGTCGGTGCCGCGCTCCACGAAGCCGCGCTCCACGAGACGGTCGATGCGGTTCGTCATGGTGCCGCTCGAGACAAGCGTCTGCTGCAGGAGCGCCTTGGGGCTCGACTGGTATGGGGCGCCCGCGCGGCGCAGGGCGGCGAGCACATCGAACTCCCACGGTTCGAGCCCCGAATTCTCGAACGCGTCCCGGCGCGCCCGGTCGAGGTGCTTCGCGAGTCGTGCGACGCGCGACAGCACCTGCAGGGGCGAGAAGTCGAGATCCGGGTGCGCGCGCTCCCAGGCGGCGACGATCCGGTCGACCTCGTCGTTATCGGGCATTGCTCCATTATCGCGGGGCCGGGCGGGTGCCGTCACGGGTGACGCGCGGGCGGGGTGATCGCGTCGGGCAGGATGGTGCCATGGCTCTCCCGATCATCCTCGATGTCGACACCGGCACCGACGACGCCCTCGCCCTGCTGTTCGCCGCGCTGCACCCCGACCTCGACCTGATCGGCGTGAGCTGCGTGGGCGGCAACACGAGCCTGCCGAACGTGGTCGAGAACACGCTGCGGGTGCTCGCGCTCGCCGGCGCCCACGATGTGCCGGTGGCGGCGGGGGCGACGCGCCCCCTCATCGAGCCGGCGCGCGACGCGAGCTACGTGCACGGCTCGAACGGCCTCGCCGACATCGTGCTGCCGGAGGCCGGGCGCACCGCCGAGAAGGAGGGCGCGATCGAGTTCCTGCGGCGCACCATCCTCGGCCACCCCGAGAAGGTCACGCTCGTGGCACTCGCTCCGCAGACCAATCTCGCACTCCTGCTGCGCGCATACCCGGAGGTCGCCCACAACATCGAGCGCATCGTCTTCATGGGCGGTTCCGCGAGCGTCGGCAACGCGACCGCGGTCGCCGAGTTCAACGTCTGGCACGACCCCGAGGCCGCCGCGATCGTGCTCGACTCGGGTGTGCCGCTGTACATGTACGGACTCGACGTGTTCAACCATGTGGCGGTTCCGGAGGCGGTCGCCGAAGCGCTCGTCGCATCCGAGAACCCGGTGGCGCGCCTCGTCGCAGGACTGCTGCTGCACCCCATCGTCGGCCCGAACGGCCCCGAGCCGTACCTCGGATGGATCGGCGACGCGGGCGCGGTGTGCAGCCTCGTGATCCCTGACGCCCTCGGCGTCGAGCGTCTGCCGGTGAAGGTCGAGCTGTCAGGCTACGGACGCGGCGCGACCCTCGTGGACCGCCGCGCGATCCCCGGCGAGGACATGATCCACGGCCTCGCCGACGTGTGGACGCCCGTGGATGTGGCCCTCACCGTCGACGAGGATCGCATGGTCGAGCTCTTCCTCGACACGGTGGCACCCGGCCGCTGAACCCGACCGGATCGGGGCTTCGTCGAGACGGTCACGCTGCCGCTCGCGTGGCAGACTTATCAGGCGCTCCGGCGCGTTCCGCCTTGGTGTAATGGCAGCACGACGGTCTTTGGATCCGTTAAGTCCAGGTTCGAGACCTGGGGGCGGAG
The DNA here is from genome assembly GCA_023432305.1 of Actinomycetes bacterium. Classification (GTDB taxonomy): domain Bacteria; phylum Actinomycetota; class Actinomycetes; order Actinomycetales; family Microbacteriaceae; genus Homoserinibacter. The sequence continues at coordinate 332 of JAEYUT010000055.1, read as the reverse complement.
CGGGGAGGGATTCCCTGAACTGAGGCTCGCGGATTGTCGTAACTGAACGGGCCGGAAGACCGCACTACTCGCTCTGGCGCACCACATGGCGCCAGACAGGCTTCACCAGGTGAAGAGGCCGTCCTTCACCGTCAGGCGGCCGTTGCAGAACGTCAGATGAATGTTCTCGGCGTTGTAGAGCACCTCAGGGCTCTGCGTCGGGTCCTGACGCACCACGAGCAGGTCGGCGATCTTGCCGGGCTCGACCGTTCCGAGCACGTGCGACATGCCCACCGCTTCCGCGCCGACAGCGGTCGCCGCGGTGATCGCCTGCATGGTGGTCATGCCGTGCT
>JAEYUT010000307.1 GCA_023432305.1 Actinomycetes bacterium | reverse complement strand
GGGGTGCTCGAAGTGGGCCCGCGCAGCCGCGGCGGCTACCTGGTGCGCGCCCGGATCCCGCTGCCGGAGTCCGCCTCGTGACCCGGGTGCTTCTCGTCGACGACCAGGCGCTCGTTCGCACCGGGTTCCGGGTGATCCTCGCGGCACAACCCGACATCGAGGTGGTCGGCGAGGCGTCCGACGGTCTCGAAGGGGTCGCGCTCGCCTCCGCTCTCGCACCGGATGTCGTCTGCATGGATGTGCAGATGCCGGGCATCGACGGTCTGGATGCGACCCGCCGGATCACGGCCGAACCCGACGCCCCCGCCGTGCTCGTGCTCACGACGTTCGATCGCGACGACTACCTGTTCCAGGCGCTCGAAGCGGGCGCCTCCGGGTTCCTGCTCAAGACGTCCAGCCCCGAGCAGCTGGTCGATGCGGTGCGGGTGCTGGCGTCCGGCGACGCTCTGCTCTCCCCGGCGGTGACGCGTCGGGTCATCGAGCGCTTCGCGGCGACCCCGACAGCGCCCCCGACGGCGAGTGATCCGGAGGTGGAGGGGCTCACCGAGCGCGAAGCGGACGTCTTCCGACTGCTCGCCGACGGCCTCTCGAACGCGGAGATCGCCGCCCAGCTCTACGTGGGCGAGGCGACCGTGAAGACGCACGTGTCGAGCATCCTGCTGAAGCTCGGCGTGCGCGACCGCGTGCAGGCGGTGGTGCGCGCCCACCGCTCCGGCTTCGTGCGCGCCTGACCCCCTCCCCCTCGGGGGTCCGTCTCACGGGGGAGGCAGGGGTCGTCGCCCCCTCGTAACGTGGTCCTCGACCTGAGGAGGACCTGTGCTCGAAATCCGAGACGTCACCAAGAGCTACGGCACGCGGCGCGTGCTCGACGGAGTGTCGTTCGATGTGGCGCCCGGCCGGATGACCGGCTTCGTCGGCGGAAACGGCGCCGGCAAGACCACCACCATGCGCATCATCCTGGGGGTGCTCGACGCCGACAGCGGCAGCGTGACACTCGGGGGCGAGCCGCTCGGCCCCCTCGGCCGCCGCCGCTTCGGCTACATGCCGGAGGAACGCGGGCTCTACCCCAAGATGAAGCTCGCCGAGCAGCTGGTGTACCTGGCGCGCCTGCACGGACTCACCGCGGAGGATGCGCGCCGCAACACCGATGAGCTGCTCGCGCGCCTCTCGCTCACCGAGCGCGCCGGCGACACCGTCGAGAAGCTGTCGCTCGGCAACCAGCAGCGCGCGCAGATCGCCGCCGCGCTCGTGCACGACCCCGACGTGCTCATCCTCGACGAGCCCTTCAGCGGCCTCGACCCGATGGCGGTCGACGTCGTCGTCGAGGTGCTCGCCGACCGCGCCCGCTCGGGCATCCCTGTGCTCTTCTCGAGCCACCAGCTCGACATCGTCGAACGGCTGTGCGACGACCTCGTGATCATCGCCGACGGCACCATCCGCGCCGCGGGACCCCGCGCCGAGCTGCGCGAGCGCCACTCCACCCTGCGCTACCAGCTGCAGACCGACGGCGACGCCGGATGGCTGCGCGAGGTGCCGGGGGTCACGGTGATCGAGGTCGATGGCGGCTACGGCCTGTTCGACGTCGATGAGACCGCCACCGCCTCCGCCGTGCTCCGCGACGCCGTCGCCCGCGCCGACGTCACCGACTTCTCCCGCCAGCAGCCCACCCTCTCCCAGATCTTCAAGGAAGTGATCCGATGAGCGCGTCGCCCCGCACGCCCGCCGTCGCCCAGCCGTACTCGACCCCCGCGATGGTGTGGCTCGTCGCCAAGCGCGAGATCATGGTGCGCCTGCGCAGCGTCGCCTTCCTCGTGTCGACCGGCATCATGCTGCTGCTCGTCATCGGCTCGGTCGTCGTCGGGTCGATCGTCGCCACCACCGCCGAACCCGCGAAGCTGGCCGTCGTCTCCGGGGTGCAGCTGCCCGCCGGCGTCGACGCCGACATCACCGCCGTCTCCGATCGCGACGCCGCGGAGGAGCTCGTTCGAGCGGGCGACGTCGAGGCGGCGATCGTGCCCGACAGCAGCGCCCTCGGGTATCTCGTGATCGCGAACGACTCTCCCCCGATCGGCATCATCCAGTCGCTCAGCGTCATGCCGAACGTCGAGCTCCTCGAGTCGTCGAACGCCGCCGGGTTCCTCGGCTACATCGTGGCGGTCGGCTTCGGCCTCGTGTTCTTCCTCTCGGCGATGACGTTCGGTCAGACGATCGCCCAGTCCGTCGTCGAGGAGAAGTCGACGCGCGTCGTCGAGATCCTGCTCGCCACGATCCCCACCCGCACCCTCCTCGCGGGCAAGATCCTCGGGACCACGATCCTCGCGATCGGGCAGGTTCTCCTGCTCGCGGGGCTCGCGATCATCGGGCTCACCGTCACCGGACAGGATCAGCTGCTTCTGGGCCTCGGCGCGCCCATCCTCTGGTTCGCGCTGTTCTTCGCGCTCGGCTTCGTGCTGCTCGCCTCGATGTTCGCCGCGACCGGCGCGATGGTGTCTCGCCAGGAGGACATCGGCTCGACGACCACCCCCGTGACGATGCTCGTGATGATCCCCTACTTCGTCGTCATCTTCTTCAACGACAACCCGCTGGTCGTCGGCATCATGTCGTACGTACCGTTCTCGGCCCCCATCGGGATGCCGCTGCGCCTGTTCCAGGGGACCGCCGAATGGTGGGAGCCGATCCTGTCGCTCGCGATCCTCATCGCCTCGGCGATCGCGGTCATCTTCATCGCCGCGCGCATGTACGAGAACTCGCTGCTGCGCCTGGGGCAGCGGGTGAAGCTGACTGAGGCCCTCAAGGGATGAGAATGGTGCGGTGAGCACACTCCACGACACGGCCTTCCGCGGCTTCGCGAGCGACAACTACGCGGGCCTCCACCCCGAGATCCTGGAGGCGATCGCCGCCGCGAACGGCGGACACCAGATCGCGTACGGCGAAGACGTCTACACGGCGCGCCTCGCCGATGTGGTGCGCGCCGAGTTCGGCGAACAGGCCGAGGTGTTCCCGGTGTTCAACGGCACGGGAGCGAACGTCGTGGCGCTCACCGCACTGCTCCCCCGCTGGGGGTCGGTGATCGCGACCTCGACCGCGCACATCCACACGGATGAGGGCGGTGCGCCCGAGAAGGTCGCGGGGCTGAAGCTGTTCGTCGTGCCGACACCCGACGGCAAGCTCACCCCCGAGCTGCTCGCGACCGAAGCGTGGGGCATGGACGACGCGCACCGGGCGGAGCCCGCCGCCGTGTCGATCACGCAGACCACCGAGCTGGGCACGCTCTACACCCCGGATGAGGTGCGCGCCGTCGCCGACGCCGCCCACGCCGCGGGGCTCGCCGTGCACATGGACGGGGCCCGCATCTGGAATGCGGCGGCCGCGCTCGGCGTGCCGTTCCGCGAGTTCACGACCGACGCGGGCGTCGACATCCTGAGCTTCGGCGGCACCAAGATCGGCGCGCTCGGCGTGGAGGCGGTCATCGTTCTCGACCCGTCGCGGGGGTCGGATCTCGTGCGCCTGCGCAAGACCTCGATGCAGCTCGCGAGCAAGATGCGCTTCTTCAGCGCGCAGCTTCTCGCGCTCTTCGACGGCGTGGGTCTCACCGCCGCCGCGCACGCGAACGAGATGGCCGCGCGCCTGCGCAGCGCCCTCGAGGAGGGCATCGCCGACGGCTCCATCCGCAACCTGTCGTTCAGCCAGGCGACCGAAGCCAATGCCGTGTTCGCGGTGCTGCCGAACGACGCCGCCGACCGCATCCGCGAGCGCTTCCGCTTCTACGACTGGGACCGGGCGGCTGGCCAGGTGCGCTGGATGACCGCGTTCGACACCACCGAAGACGACATCGACGCGTTCGTCGCGGCGATCCGGGAGGAGCTGGCCCGCTAGTTCCGCGCCCGCGCGTTGGGATTCCGAACTCGAACCACCCGGTCGCTCACGTCCGGTA
>JAEYUT010000278.1 GCA_023432305.1 Actinomycetes bacterium | reverse complement strand
GCCCAACCCCGGTCGCCGCGATACCCGCGGCGGGTTCCAGCGCGACCGTGTCGACCGGCACCAGGTGGTGCGGATCCTGCAGGATCGGCACCTGCTGCCGGCGATCTTCTTCGTCTTCAGCCGCAATGGCTGCGATCAGGCTGTCGAGCAGGTCCTGCGCTCCGACGTCGTGCTCACCGAGAGGTGGGAGCGCGACGAGATCCGCGACCTCGTCGAGGAGCGCTGCGCGGGCCTGCGCGACGAGGATCTCGGCGTGCTCGGCTATTACGGCTGGCGCGAGGGACTCGAGCGCGGTGTCGCCGCTCATCATGCGGGCATGATCCCGACGTTCAAGGAGGTCGTCGAGGAGCTCTTCCAGCGCAAGCTCCTCAAGGTCGTCTTCGCCACAGAGACGCTCGCTCTCGGCGTGAACATGCCCGCACGCACCGTCGTGCTCGAGAAGCTCGAGAAGTTCAACGGCGAGGCGCGCGTGCCGATCACCGCGGGGGAGTACACGCAGCTCACCGGCCGCGCGGGTCGGCGCGGCATCGACGTCGAAGGCCACTCGGTGATCCAGTGGGTCGCCGGCCTCGACCCGCAGGCTGTGGCCTCGCTCGCGTCGCGTCGCACGTACCCGCTCAATTCGAGCTTCCGGCCGACCTACAACATGGCCGTCAACCTCATCGAGCAGTTCGGTCGTGAGCGCACGCGGCGCGTGCTCGAGAGCTCCTTCGCGCAGTTCCAGGCGGACCGCGCCGTCGTCGATCTCGCCCGGAAGGTGCGCGAGCAGGAGAAGTCCCTCGCCGGCTACGCCGAGGCGATGACCTGCCATCTGGGGGACTTCTCCGAGTACTCCGCCCTCCGGCGAGAGCTTGCGGATCTGGAGCGCAAGCAGGCGCGCACTCAGGACTCATCCCGGGGCGAACGCGAACGCCGCCAGCGCCGGATCGCCGAGCTCCGCCGACGGATGAAGCAGCATCCCTGCCACGCGTGCAGCGACCGCGAGGCCCACGCCCGCTGGGCGGAGCGGTGGTGGCGGCTGAAGCGCGACACGGATCGCCTCCGCTCGCAGGTGCGGGGGCGCACGGGAGCCGTCGCGCAGGTGTTCGATCGCATCACGGAGCTGCTGCTCGAGCTCGACTACCTCGCTCGGGGCGAGAACGGGGAGATCGTGGTCACCGCGGCGGGCCGTCAGCTGCGGCGCATCTACGGAGATCGGGATCTCCTCGTCGCCGAGTGCCTCCGCTCCGGCATCTGGAGCGGGGTGGATGCCCCCACGCTCGCCGCTCTCGCGAGCACGCTCGTGTACGAGCCGCGGCGAGAGGACGCGATCGAACGCGGGCTTCCGCGCGGGCGCTTCCGCGACCTGTTCAGCGCGACCGAGGACGTCTGGGTGCGTCTGAGCGATGCGGAGGAGGAGCGGCGTCTCCCCGAGACAGCGCCGCTGTCGGCGAGTCTCGCCCTCGCGACGCATATGTGGGCGGGAGGCGCTCGCCTCGATGCGGTGCTGCGGGGCACCGACCTCGCCGCGGGCGACTTCGTGCGCTGGATGAAGCAGATCGTGGACCTCCTCGACCAGATCTCGATCGTCGCCGATGGGGAGCTCGGCCGCACGGCGCGGGTCGCCATCGACGGCATCCGTCGCGGGATCGTCGCCTACTCGAGCGTCGCATGATGGAGACGTCGAGCGCCCCGATCACGCGTCCGATACTGCCCCTGTGGGCCGCTGCCGCGCTGGCTGCCGCGGGCGGCTTCCTGCTCGACGGCGCCTTCCCCGACCGCGGGTGGTGGCCGCTCGCCTTCGCCGGCATCGCGGCAGTGCTCGTCGCCGCATACGGGCGCGGCGTCGGGGGAGCAGCCCTCGTCGGGCTCGTGTTCGGCGCGACCTTCTACTTCACCCACATCGAGTGGGCCACGACGTTCCTCGGCCCGATCCCGTGGGCTGCGCTCTCGACGGTCATGGCCCTGTGGTGCGGGGCGGGCACGGTGCTCATCGCGCTGGCGACCCGTGTGGTTCCGCGCACGGTCGATTCGCGCGCCGCGCGCATGCTCCTGGTGCCGTCCGTGGTCGCCGGTCTCTGGACGCTGCGGGAGGCGGTGGCGAGCGTCTGGCCGTACGGGGGCTTCGCGTGGGGCCGCGTTGCGCTCTCGCAGGCGGAGAGCCCTCTCGCCGATCTCTTCCCCTGGCTCGGGATCTCGGGGGTGAGCTTCGTCATGGTGCTCCTTGTGGCGTTCGGTGTGAGCGCCGCCCGGGAGACGACGCTCCCCATTCTTCGGCGCGTCGTCGCGGTCGCCGTGCTGGCGACGATTCTCGTGGCGGTGCCCGGCTGGGACGCCGCGCCGTCGGGCAGCCTCCGGATCGCCGCCGTCCAGGGGAATGCGAAGGCGGGGTACTTCGACCCGCCGGCGCAGCGCGGCGACAATCTCCGCGATCAGGCGCTCGCCACGCTCGAGCTCGTCGATGAGGATGTCGACGTCGTGGTGTGGCCGGAGGGGGCCTCCGATCTCGATCCGCTGCGAGTGCCGGCGGCCGCGCGCACGTTCGACCAGATCGCGCGCACCACGGGCGCCCCGCTCGTGGCAGGGGTCATCACCGCGCGCGGCGACGAGTACTTCAACACCTCGGTGGTGTGGCGCGAGGGTGCTGGAGTCACGGACTTCTACGACAAGAAGCACCCCGTTCCGTTCGGGGAATATGTTCCTGATCGCGCTTTCTGGCGACAGTTCGCACCGGATCTCATCGACATGATCCAGCGGGAATACACACCTGGCACCACGGACACGGTCGTCGATGTGGGATCAGACGGGCGCGAGGTCCTCGCCGGCATCGCGATCTGCTTCGACATCGTCGACGATGCGATCCTGCGCACGATGATCGCCGAGGGCGCGGAGATCATCTTCGCCCAGACGAACAACGCCGATTTCGGGCGCACGGATGAGAGCGTCCAGCAGCTCGCGAGCGCGCGCATCCGCGCAATGGAGCTGGCGCGCACCGTCGTCAACATCTCGACCGTGGGAACGAGCGCCATCATCCTCCCCGACGGTCGCGTGCTCGACGAGCTGCCGACCTACACGGCGGCGGCCATGGTGGCCGAGGTGCCTCTCTCCACGACGACGACCCCCGCGGCCGTCGCCGGCGCGGGGGTCGAATGGGGGGTGTCGGTGGCCGCTCTCGGAGTGCTCATCGGAGCTCTCGCGAGCGGGGCCGGTCGGCGCGCGTCAGCGCCCCGCCGACCGATCCGCTAAGCGGACTTGGAGTTCGCGGAGCCTTCGCCGCGACGAGCCCGCAGGTACTCCAGGCGCTCCTGCAGGATCTCCTCGAGCTCGGCGCGCGTGCGGCGCTCGAGCAGCATGTCCCAGTGGGTGCGGGCGGCCTTGGTCTCGGTCTCCTCGGATTCGACGAGATTGCCGTCGTCGCCGACCAGTCGTCCTTCGAGCCCGGTTCGGGGCGATTCCCACGTGTCGGGCACCTCGGCCTCGGCGGCGAAGATCACCTCGAAGGTGGTCCCGTCCTCCGAGCGGTACACCGCCTTCTTGCGGGGCGAGAATTCGACTCCCTCTTCGCTCTGCATGCTCTGAGCTCCGAGTCGCATTCCGCGCAAACTACGATCCGCCATTGTGTGGCCTCCTCTGCGCCGTGGGGGGTGGTGCGCGCGTGGCGCGCGAGGCGGCCGTCCGTGGTGGGGTCAGGTCGCCTGGATGTGCAACTCCCACCGTGGCGCAACTCATTCCCGCGCCATGGCGTTTTCAGTCGTTTCCCAGGGACCTCGACGGTGATTGGTAGCGGACGGGGTACACCGGTAGGTGATTTGTCACCTATTCAGGTGACGCCGGCGTTCGACGAGGGGGAGAGCCAGATCGACGCGGTCGGTGACGAGACCATCGACACCGGCGTCGAGGAGGCGCGTCATGTCATCCGGTTCGTTCACCGTCCAGATGTGCACCTCCACGCCGACCGCATGGAACGACCGGATCGCGCGAGGCGTCACCACGCGAGCGCCCGCGACCGTCTCCGGAAGCTGCACCGCCTGAACACCGGAGAGGATCCGCCGCAGCAGCCCCACAGCTCCCGCGCGCGCCGCATGCACCGCGGGCAGCGCACCGCTCGCCGAGATCGACGTCACCACGCCCGGAAGCTGCGCGACGACAGCACGGCGCCGGGCAGTCGAGAAGGAGCTGACGAGCACCCGATCGACGGCGCGCAGGTCGGTGATGGCCTTCACGACGCCCGGAACGGCATCCGCCGACTTCACGTCGATGTTGAAGCGCGTCTCAGGAAACGCGTCGAGCGCCTCCGCGAGCGAGCTGAAGCTCTGACCCTCGCCGAGCGGAACGCGGCGCAGCTCCGCCGCAGTGAGCTGGGAGACGCGCACATCCCGACCGGCGACGCGTCTGAGATCGGGATCATGGCTGACGATCGCGACGCCGTCCGCGGAGGCGTTGACGTCGGTCTCGATGTAGCGCGCACCCGCGTTCACCGCATGCAGGAACGCGAGCAGGGTGTTCTCGGGTGCGTGAGCGGCGAGCCCACGATGAGCCAGCACGCGGGGAGTGGGGAGACCCAGGAATCCGGCTTGGGCATCGTCACGACGTGGCATGAGGTCCTTCGGGGTGCTCGGGTGCGGCGACGACGAGCGCACGACCGCGCTCGACTCCGGTGACGACGATGCGCGCATCCGCGCGAAGCGGTGCCGCGCCAGGAGCCGGCAGCACCGACACCGACACGCCGTTCGCCAGACGCGCTCGCGGATCCCGACCGACCGAGATCATGCGGCCGGTGAGCCCCACGATCGCCGCGGGGTTCGCGAGGATCGGCCGGGCGCGGGCCGAGCGGACGCGCACCGCGACGAGGATCCCGATGAGCGCGACGACGGTGAGGCAGGCCCACGCCATGTTCGGGTCCACGTCGAATGCCACGGTCTCGCCCTTCCGACATCGTCATCTCGAAACTACACCGGGGCGGATGCCGGACGAGCGCGACGCCCTCGCTAGGGTGGGGGATCGTGAATGACGTTCTCCCCACTGACTCGCTGCACGGCCTCCGCGTGCTCATCACCGGCTCCTCGCGAGGAATCGGCGCCGACACCGCCCGCTACCTGGCCGCCGCAGGCGCCAAGGTCGTCATCAACTATCGCAACAAGGAGGCGCGCGCCCTCAAGGTCGTCTCCGAGATCGAGGCCGCAGGCGGCGAGGCGATCGCCGTCGGTGCCGACCTGACCGACCCTGCATCCGTCGCCGCGATGTTCTCGACGGTGCGCGAAGCGTGGGGAGGGCTCGACATCCTCGTGCTCAACGCCTCGGGCGGCATGGAGCAGGGCATGGGCGAGGACTACGCCATGCGACTCAACCGCGACGCGCAGGTGAACGTGCTCGATGCCGCAGTGCCTCTGCTGCACGCGGGCTCGCGTGTGGTGTTCGTGACGAGCCACCAGGCGCACTTCATCACAACCGTTCCCACGATGCCCGAATACGAGGCTGTCGCCCTCAGCAAGCGCGCCGGCGAGGACGCCCTGCGCGCCCGCATCCCCGAGCTCGAAGCTGCCGGCATCGGCTTCGTCGTCGTCTCGGGCGACATGATCGAGGGCACCATCACGGCGACGCTGCTCGAGCGCACCAACCCGGGCGCCATCGCGTCGCGTCGCGAGGCGGCGGGCAAGCTCTACAACGTCTCCGAGTTCGCCGCCGAGGTGGCACGCGCGACCATCGAGGACATCCCCGCCGACAACACCCGCTACATCGGCGACGTGTCGTACTTCACCGGGTACGCGGGCTGAGGCCGGCGATGACGAGCGCGCATCGGCACCGCCTGGTGTCGCGCGTGCTCGTCTTCGATCGCGAGGGGCGCACACTGCTCTTCCTCACGACGGCTCCGGATTCGTCGGGCGTCGCGCGCTGGCTGACACCCGGCGGGGGAGTCGACCCGGGGGAGTCGCACGCGGACGCCGCCCGACGGGAGCTGTTCGAGGAGACGGGGCTCGCTGAGGCCGACCTCGGCGAGCCCGTCTGGTCGCACGACTACGACGTCGAATGGGACAGCGCGGACCACGATTCCGGTCATGCGGTGTTCTATCGCGTCGTGACCGACCGCTTCGAGCCGTCCGCCGACCACTGGACGGATGAGGAGCGCGTCGACGTCCTCCAGCAC
>JAEYUT010000271.1 GCA_023432305.1 Actinomycetes bacterium | reverse complement strand
TTTCGCAGCGATCCTCGGTAGCTCAATTGGCAGAGCAATCGGCTGTTAACCGATAGGTTCTTGGTTCGAGTCCAAGCCGGGGAGCCAGCAGAAAAGGCCCTGATCTCAGGGCCTTTTCGCTTGTTCGCCGCGGTCCGTGTCTTCGCCGATGGCATGCGCGGGGGCCGCCCAGCGGATCTCGGTGCCGCCGCCGGCGAGCGCTTTCGCGGTGAACGCGCCGCCACGCGCTCTCGCGCGCGCGCGGAGATTCTCGAGGCCGCTCGAACGCGCGGCATGGTCCGGGATCCCGACTCCGTCGTCGCGGACGGTGACGATCATCTCGCCGTTGCGCGCCTGAACGCGCACCTCCGCGCTCCGTGCGTGGGCGTGGCGAGCCGCGTTGCTGAGGCCTTCTCGTACGACGGCGACCACGTCATCGGCGAGCTCCTCATCGGAGACCAGGTCGACGGGACCCGCGAATACGGTCTTCGGTGAGAACTCGAGCACCTTCGAGTACTCGCCCGCCAGGTCGATGATCCGCCTGCGGAGTGCTGCGGTGGAGCGCGCGCTCATGGCGAAGATCGCGGTGCGGATGTCGTCGATCGTGCTGTCGAGCTGCGCAACCGCGTCGATGACGCGCTCGCGCACGTGCAGCTCCGACGAGTGCGAGGCGGTGCTCTGGAGGGAGAGGCCGGTGGCGAAAAGTCGCTGGATGACGAGATCGTGCAGGTCGCGCGCGATCCGGTTCCGCTCATCGAGGAGGTTCATGCGCTGACGGTCGATCATCGAACGCCGCAACTCCAGCGCGATGCTCGCCTGGTCGGCGAAGTCCGCTGCCATGTCGAGGTCGTCGTCTTCGAAGCGGCTCGCCCCGGGAGCACGCGCCACGGTGATGGCCCCGGGGATCCCCTCGGGTGTCGCGCGCAGCGGCAGTGCCATCGCCGGCCCCAGGTCCAGAGGAACGGGCAGGTCGTGCGATCTGGTCTTCGTCTCGATGACGGGCCGCCCCGTGTCGATCGCCGCCCCGGCGAGAGTCCCCGCGCGTCCCAAGGTGACGCCCTGAATGTGCTCCGCCAGTGCTCCGCGGGCGAGCTGCACCCGCAGCTCGTCTCCGTCCGGCACCACCACGCACACAAGCGCGGCGTCGTGGATCTCGACGCAGCTCTCAGCCAGCTCCAGCACCGCGCGCTCCACGTCTCCGCTGAGCAGAGCTCCGCTGAAAGCCGCCGAGGCGCGCGTCCACGCCTGCCTGCGCCGTGACCGCTCGAACAGTCGCGCGTTCTCGATGGCGACCCCGGCGGATGCCGCGAGCGCGGTGACCAGCTCCTGGTCCTCCTCCGTGAACGGCCCGTCGCGACGCTCCGTGAGATAGAGATTCCCGTAGGTCCGCTCGCGAACCCGGATCGGCACCCCCAGGAAGGACTCCATGTGCGGGTGATGGTCGGGGAATCCCTCCGATCGCGGATCGTGACTGAGATGGGCGAGGCGAATGGCTGACTGCTCGGCGATGACGGCACCCAGCAGCCCATGCCCCTCCGGGAGGTGGGAGATACTGGCCGCTTCCGTCTCGGACATGCCCACGTGGATGAACTGCTCCAGAGTCCCGTCGTCATCCACGATCCCGAGCGCACCGAAGCGCGCTCCGACGAGGTCCATCGCAGCGTGCGTGATGCGCTGCAGGGTGAGGGAGAGGTCCAGGCCCTCGTTCACCGCGGTCGTCGCCGCCAGCAGGGCGCGGAGTCGCCCCTGTGTCTCGAGCACCCGGCGTGCGCTCTCGACGACGGTCTCCAGCGCACGGTCGAGTTCTGAGCGTGGCGTGTCGGGGAATCTCAATCCCGCTTCGTTGTCGTCCACCGGCCGCTCCCGATCGCACTCGCGCGCCAGTGTACGCCTCGGGCTCAGGAGAACCCTCGGCGAGGGCGCGAGGGCGCGAGGGCGCGAGGGCGCGAGGTCAGCGCACGACCGCGACCACCGTCGGCATCCGCAGCAGCACGTCGGTGCTCACCGACCCCAGCCAGAACCGCTCAGCAGGCGACACTCCTCGGCTGCCGACCGCGAGCAGTCGGGCGTCCCGGGCGATCCCGACCAGCGCCTCCGCTGCATAGCCGCGGGGAAGCGCACGACGCACCTCCAGGTCGGGGAAGTCCTCCGCGATGCCGGCGAGCGACTCCGAGAGGATGAGCTCCTCTTTCGGTGTGGCGGCGTCGCGCTCGGGAGAATCCTCCAGGCCCCAGGGCCATGCGGTGTTCCAGGCATGGACGGCGGTGAGGGGCTCCCCGAGTCTGCTCGCCGCATCGGCCGCGAAGCGCAGCGCGGCGATCGACAGCTCCGACCCGTCGATTCCGACGACGACGCCGGACCGTCCGTCGTCGTCCTCTCGGTGGGGGACGACGATGACCGGCGAGTCCGACTCCGCCGCGATGCGCGCTGCGCGGCGGCTGTAGAGCCCCGCATCGCGATCCGGCTCTGAGGAATGGGATCCGATCACCAGCAGTGCGACCTCATCCTCGCCCGCACGCGCGATCAGCTTCGTCTCGGGGACGCCGACCATCACGACCCCCCGAGCAGCGATATCCGGATTCTGCGAACTGATCCTGTCGGCCATCTCCGTGATCTGCTCCTCTGCTGCGACGATCGCCGCCGACTCCGAGGCTGTGTCGGCGAACACGGCTGATGGCTCCACGACGTGAGTGAGTTCGATGCGCAGCTCGTGTGCGCGTGCGTAATCGACACCCCACGCGACCGCGGGGTGCGCGTGCTCACTCCCGCTCACCCCGATGACGACGATCTCCGACATGATCCTGCTCCTCTCGCGCGCACTCGATGCACGCTGTCGATGGAAGTCCTCGTGTTGGCCGCGCAAGGGGACCTTTGTCACCTCTCGGCGAGGGCACAGCCCGGGGATGACCAAGGTCACACCCGCCCGGGACGCGGCGAGCTGGAATCGCTCGCAGAGGGCAGAGGTGAGGAACGTGGACAAACGATCGGCCGACAGCTCCGTGCGGGCGCTGCGCACTCGATTCGCGGTGCTCGACGGAGAGCCGGTGGCGCGAGAGTGGGTGGACCGGCTGATCCGGCGCGGTTTCGGCGCGGACGAGCGCGACAAGCGGGATGTGCCCGATCTGGAGGCAGGTGATCTCCTGGTGGCCGTGCATGACCCGGCGCGGCGCCCGGTGATGCAGCTTCTGACGGTGCTTGCGGATGTGCCGTGCGCGGCGCTGATCATCCCCGCGGAGGCGTCCGAGGGTGAAGGTGTCCTCGCCGCGGTCTCGAGCGCCCATTCCGCAGGCACGGTGGCAGCCGCGGCTGCGCGGGAGGCGCAGCGCCTCGGGGAGCCGCTGCGCCTGCTTCACGTCGTCCCCCCGGGGCGGCGGCATCGCGCGCCGACCGCCCGCATCCTCGAGCCCGCGCTGCGGGTCGCGAGGGAGGCCGCCCGACGTGAGGCACCCGATCTCGCTGCGCGGTGCATGCTCTCGATGGTCGATCCGCGCACCGGCATCCTGGAGGCAGCTCGTGGTGCCCGACTGCTCGTGATGTCCGCTGGGGCTCTGCATCCGCACGGCTGCCTCAGCAGCCTGCTCGTCTCGGCCCCGTGTCCTCTGCTGGTCGTGAAGCCGGTCGAGCGTCGTGGTGGTCGTGGCTCGTTATCGCTTGCGTCGTCAGTGCGCAGTGCGTGATCGCGTGCGCCCGCTGACGGCTCGGGCGACGCTGACGGGATGCACGATGCCGATGGGCGGAGGTACCCTCGACCAATGCACACGCCTGCACAGCGTGACGAGCGGCTGTCGCCGGGAGGCGGCGGTGCCACTCGAGTGCTGCTGGTCGATGACCACGAGATGGTGCGGCGCGGCCTCGTAGAGATTCTCGAATCAGAGCCCGGGATCGCGATCGTGGGCGAGGCGGCCACCGTTCGCCAGGGTGCGGCGCGGATCATGGCCACGATGCCCGACGTCGCCGTCATCGACGTGCATCTGCCCGACGGAAGCGGCATCGACCTGTGTCGGCGCGTCCGGCAGGCTGTGCCGAGCGTGCGCGTGCTGATCCTCACCGGATTCGACGACGACGAGGCTGTCCTCTCTGCCGTGATCGCTGACGCGTCGGGGTACCTTCTGAAGAGCGTACGAGGATCCGAGCTCGTCGCCGCGGTGCGCTCGGTGGCGCGGGGCAGGCGGCTGATCGAACCGGCTCTCGCACAGCGCGCTGCCCAGCGCGCGCATGCTCTCAGCGACGCCGATCCCCGTTTCGGCTCACTGAGCATCCGCGAGCGGCAGATCCTGTCTCTCATCGCCGAGGCGCTCACCAATCGTGAGATCAGTCAGCGCCTCGGTCTCTCCGAGAAGACGGTCAAGAACTACGTCTCGAAGCTGCTCATCAAACTCGGGCTGGAGCATCGCACTCAGGCGGCCGTCTTCGAGCTCGAACGCAGTCGCGCCGAGGGCTGATCGAGCCGGCGCTGCACCGCACGCACAAGCGCACGCGGTTCCTCCCACGCCCAGAACCAGCGTTTGAGCAGCTCGTTCGCCGCCAGATACGCAATGGTCACCACCCCGATGGCGGCGAGCAGTGGAGAGGGAATGGGCACCAGACGGAGTGCGGCGGCGAGGGGAGAGAAAGGCAGCCAGACGGTCACGATCACCACCAGGGCGCTGCTCACGACGAGCCCTCTCGCCGGACGACTGCGGTAGAAGGGGCCCCGAGTGCGCAGGATGAAGAGCACGCCCACCTCCGTGAGGATCGATCCCAGCATCCATGCGCTGCGGAACTCGGGGGCTTCCGCATGGAACACAAGTCGCAGCAGCGCGAACGTCATCAGATCGAACACGCTCGAGAGCGTGCCGAACACGATCATGTACACCCGGATGAGGCGGATGTCCCACCGCTGCGGGCGTCTCAGCTGGTCGTCGTCGACTGCATCCGTCGCGATCATGGTCGCAGGAAGGTCGCTCAGGAGGTTGATCACGAGGATCTGACCGGCCAGCAGCGGCAGGAAAGGCAGAATCGCGGAGGCGACCGCCATGGAGAGCATGTTGCCGAAGCTGGCGCTCGTCGAGACGAAGATGTACTTCATCGTGTTGGCGAAGCTGCGCCGGCCTTGGCGGACGCCCTCGAGCAGCACGCTGAGGCTCTTGTCGAGAAGAACCACCGCGGCTGCCTCCTTCGCCACGGGGACGGCGGAGTCGACGGTGAAGCCTACGTCTGCGGCGTGGAGCGGGGGTGCGTCGTTGATGCCGTCGCCGAGGAA
>JAEYUT010000251.1 GCA_023432305.1 Actinomycetes bacterium | reverse complement strand
CCGGTGATCACTGCGGCCACTGCCGACATGCGCATGCACGTCGTCTTCCGGCCGGACCCCGAGCATGAACCGGACCGCAGCCTCGTCGGCTCGACAAGCCCGATCAGCTCGGTCTCTGTCGCGCCACGCGGGTCGCTCGGAAGCGGCGAGTGCATTCTCGTCGACCTCTCGGGCTTCGTGCGCGGACCCCACTCTGCTGGCCCCGACGACATCACGCGGACGGTGGGCTCGTCGAGGGTCGTCGAGCGGTCGAACTGCGGTGTGCCGCACAACTCCGACAACGTGCTGACCCCCGGATACCGCGTCGGCACGGTGCTGACGCTGCGGGCGACCGCGCTGCCCGGATGGCGGGTTCAGTCCTGGGCGGTCGACGGCACGGTGATCGGCTCCGGAGACACCGTCTTCTGGCGCATCCCGGATGAGGGCCGGTGGTTCACCGACGTGGTCACGACCTATGAGCCGGCGTGTGTCGCCGTGGACGTCGTGACGGTCGGCAGCGGGCGGCCCTGGGATACGCGGACGATCACCCGCCCCGAACCTTTCGCCACGGGGCCGTTCGAGGTGCAGGAGTGCACTCCCGTTCCGGGCTCCACGATGGTTCTGCCCGGGTCGACCGTCGACGTGGTGGTCGAGGCGAGAGACAACGCGGTCACTCAGGAACTCGATCGCTTCTATCGTGCGACCGTGAACGGGATGCCGGCCGAGACGCGGTCCTGTTCGGGCCGGACGTGCATCCGGTTCACGGCGCAGCAGTCGAACGTCGTGGTGGCGGAGTTCGGCCCTCAGTGCCGCGCGGTCGTCCCGGAGGAGGGCGACGACGGCACGGTCCGCATCATCACCGAACCGAACTGCGTCTCGCCGACGGGCGTGGGCTACCGGCGCGGTTCCCAGGTCGAGGTCGAGGCGGATACGGCGTCGATCCCGTACGCCGTCCCGTCAGGGTGGGTGGTCGATGGCGCCGTGCAGCCAGCTCTCGGCACCGAGTCCCGGGCGACGGTCACGGTGGGCATGGGCGCGGAGATGGTCGTCGGATTCGAGGTCGGATACTGCTACCCCATCGCGGTCGACGCGGCGGGTGCGTGGGCTCAGGGGTCTGCCCTCACTCGCTCGACGATCGAGGTGGCGCCTGCCCCGAACTGCTCCGACGGCTCCGACCGGTGGGCGGAGGGAACCCAGATGGTTCTGACTCCGCGGCCGTCCACCCTGAGCGGGCCCGCCGTCCAGCTGGGCGCGTGGACCGACCGGGTGCGCGATGCGGACGGCGGCATCGTCGAGAACCGGGTCACTGCAGTCAACTTCGCGAGCAACAGCGGCGCGAAGGCCAGCAGCGCGCCGGTGAGCGGCTACGTGCAGGCTGGCGGAACCCGCACCTTCACGGTCACCGAGCAGCTGGACATCACGGGGCACTTCTATCGGCCCGAGGAGTGCTCCGAGGTGCGCTTCACCGGCGCACTCGACCTCAGTCAGGTGAGCATGCCGGACACGGGCTGTGGGCCCGGCCGGTACTGGGATGCAGCGGCAGCAGCGATGCCGGCCAACGGGCTCTACGAAGGATCCGAGCGTCGAAGCAACGGCGAAGAGACGGGCAACCGGGTACGGGACGTGGCTTTCGGCCCGCAGTACTACGTGTACGACACCGCCCGCCACCCGTTCACAGAGCTCACCTTCTCCGTCCTGGGCACGGACCTCGACGTGGAAGGCACCGTTCAGCTCACCGAGACCGGCCCGCTCGGCCGGTGGACGGTGCGCGACACCGCGGATCTCTTCTGTCGCGGTGACAGGTGCACGGCGATGGTGCGCGGCGACGTCACAGTGCGGATGGACGAGTGCCAGAGGATCGAGCCGGTCGTACGGTTCGTGATCGCCGGGGACGAGACCAACACCCTGTACTCACCGGAGGATTTCGGCCTCGAGGGCATCGACTGGCTCTCGAGCGACACCCCAGGCTGCTCGAACGGCGGCTGGCTGCCGGGATCCCGCGTGCTGCTGCACGGGGAGTCGCCGTCGGTCGGGTTCGAGTTCCTCGAATGGGGCGAAGTCGACAATGTGCTGACGCTGGAAGCCGCACGCAACCGTGAGGTGGGAGACACGCGTTCCCCGTGGGCGGTTCGGGTGCAGATGGACAACCAGACCCCCGTCCTCACGGCAGAGCTGCTGTTCCGGCTGCACTGCTCGGATGTGACCCTCGGCGGCAGCATCGCGATCGTCGAACCCGCGCCGAACTGCGGAGCAGGCGGGGGCGAGGGCGTGAGCCGGTACGTCATCGGCACGTACCTGATGGTCGCCGCCCAGACGCGGAATGCGAATGGTCGGTACTTCGATGGCTTCCGCGGCGCGATCGCCGGCACCCGCGGGGTGGTGGAGGCCGCATCGAGCACCTTCGCGGTGCGCAGCGACAACGCGCGGCACGCATGGCAGCTCGACACACGGCTCGAATATCCCGCCGCCTATGCGCTGGTTGACGCACCAACAAAGCACGTGGAGGGCTACTTCCAGCACTCGGACAACGGCTGGGAGGCGTTCGTCAGCACCCTTCCGAAGGCGGGCAAGTTCATGGTGGGCGTGGTCGCGGTCGCTGCCGGCGCTGCGGTGAACCTGTGTCCGCCGTGCGCGGGGGCCCTTGCCGCGCTGCAGGTGACGGAGTTCCTGGTGAGGCTTCTCCCCGGCGGAGACTTCCTGGGCAACATCCTCGCGATGATCAACCCGACGAACCTGCTGACATGCATCGCGGGGTGGGGCTTCGACAAGCTGGATGGCACCGAGGAGAGCACCGTCACCGAGATGCAGGCTGGGCGAGGCGGAGGAACGATCGCATCGGGGATCCTCGCCAAGACCGCCAAGGAGTATGCCGTCAATAGACCCCAGCTGAGGTCGTTCATGGACACGGGAACGAAGACGGCGAAGGTCGGAGGCACGGCGATCGCGTTCGCGCAGGGGATCGTCGAGAACGAGGTCTGGGACTTCAACTGGTCGGGTGCGAACCGCGAGGAGCTGCGCGACACCGCCGCGTTCGAATCGTGCGTCGGCAACACCTACGGCAACCCGGTGCCGCAGACCTGACTCGACTGGCTCGCCTCCGCGGAACCCCCGGGAGGCGGGCTGCGCGCGCTCGCGGGATGATGGAGGTCTCAGGGCAGGAGATCGAATGAGCGGCACCGTAACCCCCGACCATGGTCATCACTTCTGCATCGCGGGGCTCTGCGCTCCGCAGCACGAAGGAGACGCGCGATGAGCGATCTGATCGCGGCCCTCCGCGAGGTGCTTCCCTCGGATGCGGTGGTGACGGATGCGGCCTCTCTCGCCGCTCTCGGCGTCGACCATTCGGGCGCTGCGCTGGGCACTCCCGTGGCGCTCGCCTGCCCGTCCTCGACCGAGGAGGTGCAGGCGATCGTGCGCGTCGCCGACCGTCTCGGCGCGCCCATCGTGCCGCAGGGTGCGCGCACCTCTCTCGCGGGCGCCGCGTCGAGTGTCTCGGGTGCCATCCTCATCGACTTCGCGCGCATGAACCGCATCCTCTCGATCGACCGCATCGAGCGCAGCGCCGTCGTGCAGCCGGGCGTGACGATCGCCGAGCTCGCTGCCGCCGTCGCCGAGCACGGCCTCTTCTACGCGCCCGACCCCGTCTCGGCCGAGTGGGCCACCGTGGGCGGCACGATCGCCACCAACGCGGGCGGCATGCGGTGCATCAAGTACGGCGTCACACGCGAGGCGATCCGCTCACTCGAAGTGGTGCTTGCCGATGCATCCGTCATCCGCACCCGCCGCGACACCATCAAGGGCGTCGCGGGCCTCGACATCACGGGCCTCATGGTGGGCAGCGAAGGCACCCTCGGCCTCGTCACCGAGGCGACCGTGAACCTGCGCCCCGCGCCCGGGCCGTCGCGCGGCGTCTCGGCCGTGTTCCCCACGATCGCGGATGCCCTGGAAGCCGCCAACGCCGTCGCGACCGCACCGCAGGTGCCCTCGACGCTCGAACTTCTCGACGATGTCGCGCTCACCGCGATCCGCGCCTACGACCCCGGCCTCGGCATCCCCGCGACAGCGAAGGCCTGGCTGCTCGCGGTGACGGATGCCGCGAATGGCGCAGACGGGGAGCTCGACGCGTTCGAGGCCGCGTTCCGGGTACACCGCGCGATCTCGGTGTCACGCGCCGCGGATGAGGCCGAGCTCGACCGACTGCTCGCCACCCGCCGTGCGCTTCACCCGGGCATGCAGGCCTACCTCGGCGGGTCGCTCAACGGCGACATCGCCGTGCCGCGCGCTCAGCTCGGCGCGGTGGTCGCGCGTGCGACCACGATCGCCGCCGAGCACGACGTCATCATCTCGATCGGCGGGCACGTGGGCGACGGCAACCTGCACCCCGTCGTCGCGTACGACCCCGCCGACCCCGAACAGGAGCGCCGCGCGCACGCGGCACAGGATGCGATGCTCGCCGTCGCGCAGGAGCTCGGCGGAACCGTCACGGGCGAACATGGCATCGGCACCGAGAAGCTGCACGCCCTCGACGGCGAGCTGTTGCCGCGCGTACGCGAGCTGCAGAGCGCCATCAAAGCCGTGTTCGACCCGAAGGGCATCCTCAACCCCGGTACGAAGCTGTAGCCGCTCGCTCGCGGTCTGCCCCGGATGGGGGATGGGGTGCACGGCGGTGGTTGCATAGCGTCGAGCACATGAGTGCTGCTCGACGTCGTGTTGCCGCGATCGCACTGGCACTTGCCGCGAGCGTCGGCCTCAGCGGATGCGGTCTCGTCGACTACTACCGTGACGGCGGGGAGCAGCTGTGGGGGCATGTCTCCGACTCGGCCGCCGCCGAAGAGGCGCTTCGCGAGCTGGGCGAGCGGCTCAAGGCCGAGCATCCCGTCGAGACGGTGGCCGTGCAGGCGCGCGTGCTCGGGTTCGAGCGGGATGCGCAGATCGACGTGACGTTCGCTTCCCGCGCCGCAGCATCCGACTGGGCGGTCGTGGCGGACGACATCGCCGAGGCGCGCGAGTCCGACGCCCTCGATGGTGTGGCTGTCGCGGTGGTGCTGCAGGGCGGCGGCGTCCGGATCGAGAACGCGGCGATCGCCGGACTCGACCTCGCCGCGGCGGCAGACGCCGCGCTCCAGATCGCGGACGCGTGGGGCGTGCGCATCGAGGTCGGCACGGAACGATTCGGTGATCAGCTGAGGATGACCATCGCCGCGTACGACGACGATGCGGCGACCATCCGCTTCATCGCGGCCGCCGCCGAGCTGCGGGCGATCGAGGAGTCGCTCTCGATGACTGTGCACTGGCTCCTCCCCGGGTACTCGGGTGCCGGAGTCGCCGCTGAGGCGGTGCTCGCCCTGCTTCAGGACCCTCCCCTGCCTCTGTCGCCGCTGACCGCGCCGGGCGAGTCATTCGAGCCCGACGACCTGCCCGTCGAGTACGTGTGGATGTCGCATCATGAGGGGCGGTCGACGCTCGGCGTCGTGCTCGCCGTCGAGGGACGTCCGGATGCGGCACCCGGGTGGAGTGCGTTCGTGGCGCTCGCGCAGCGCGCGGCAACGATCGGTGCGCCGGTCGCTGTGTCCGCCTCGTGGACCATCGGGTCAGAGGATCACGCGATCGGCTACGTCGGCGGCGTTCGCTTCCCCGCCGATGACTGCGTCATGCCTCCCCCCGAGCCGGTGAGCGGGCTCGCCCTCGCGGACGACGAGATCGCCGACGCGCTCGTGCGCGCGGGCATCCCGGCCGCGAGCTTCTCGGCAGGCGTCTACTGCGACCCTGCGGTGTGAGCTGCGGCCCTCAGCGGTTCTCGCGCGGCCGCAGGCGCAGATTCGGCAGCTCGGGCGCCGGAAGCGGCGACCCGTCGTAGCCGTCGACGTGCCCGAACAGCGCGGTGCGGTCGGCATCCGCGACGACGTCGCTCTGCCACCTCTCGCGCCACGCCACGATCTCGTCGTGGCTGCGGCCCACGAAGTTCCACCACATGACGATGGGCTCATCCAGCGGCGCCCCGCCGATCACCAGCACCCGCAGCGGGCCCGCCGTCGCCTCGATGCGCAGCGCCTCCGCGCCCACGGGCACGACTCCCAGGTGGTGGGCGGGCACCTCCACACCCTGCAGGCGCGCAGGCTCCGCATCCACCACCAGCCCGTACTCGAAACCGGCGTCCGCAGGCAGCTCGACGCTCGCGCCCGCCGGCAGGGCGAGCTCGGCCGCGACGAGCGGCGTATACGTCGTCACCGGCGAGGTGAGGCCCAGCCACGACCCCACGAACACACGCAGGGTCGCGTCGCCGAGCTCCACGACATCCGCCACATGGTGCTCGAACAGCGGGGCTCCGCCGCGAGCCGCGTCCGGGAGGGCCGTCCACAGCTGCACGCCGTGCAGCGACTGCGCGGCCGTCGTCGACACCTCGGAATGCTGGATGCCGCGGCCCGCCGTCATGAGGTTCACCTGACCGGGGCGCACGAGCTGATGGGCGCCCGTCGAATCACGGTGCTCGATCTCGCCCTCGTACAGCCAGCTCACCGT
>JAEYUT010000245.1 GCA_023432305.1 Actinomycetes bacterium | reverse complement strand
CAGATCGTGCCGCTCAGCGAGGTGCTCGCCACCACGCCGACTCCGGCCGCACTCGGCGACGCCGTTCGCGACGAAGAACGCGAGGCGGTGTTCGTCGATCTGCTCGGCGATGTGGATGCCGAGCAGGTGTTCTCCTCCGTCGTCGTCGCACCCGAGCTGCTGCTCGAACCGCGCAACCTCGCCCACATCGCCCTCTACGGCGCAGCGTGGATCGAGGACTCCGAGTGGGACGATGCCGTCGGGGCCTTCGAGACGCGCTCGGAGGCGATCGTCACCTCCGTGCGGATCGAACGCGGGAGCGACCGCGTGCTTCTCGCGCGCAGCACCGGCCTTCGGGTCTCCGTGAGCAACGCACTGGACCTCGCGATCGTGGTGCGCGTCAGTGCTGTTCCCCGCAGCCCGATCCTGCGTGCTGAAGGCCCGGTGGATCTGACCGTGGAGCCGAACGCGACCGCCTCCGCCTACATCCCCGTCGAGGCGATCGCGAACGGCGAGGTGCGGGTGCTTACGTCCCTGAGCAGCGTGAGCGGGATCGCCGTCGACTCCGACTACGCCAACATCACCGTCCGTGCGGAGTGGGAGGGCATCGGCACGCTCGTGTTCGTTCTGCTGCTCGTCGGGATCTTCGTGGCGGGCATCATTCGTCTGATCCTTCTCCGTCGCAAGGCGCGCGTGCGCGAGGAGGACACAGAGGGATCCGGTGACTGACCAGGCTGTCGACGACGGAGCGATCCGGCGAGCGAGTACGACCATCGCCGCAGGGACGCTCGTGTCGCGGCTGCTCGGTTTCGTCAATCTCGCCCTGCTGGCATGGGTGCTGGGACAGCAGAACCAGGCGGTGAACGCCTGGTCGGTCGCCAACACGCTGCCGTCGAACATCTTCGCGCTCGTCGCCGGTGGTCTCACGAGTGCGGTGCTCGTCCCGCAGATCGTGCGCGCCGCGAAGCATGAGGACGGAGGACAGGGCTTCGTCAACAAGCTCCTGACGCTCGGGATCACCGCGTGTCTCGCGATCGCGGCGGTGCTCACGCTGCTCGTTCCCCTGATCGTGCCGCTGTACATCCAGGAAGGGCGCGCCCTGTCGGCCGACGGTCTCGCCCTCACGATCGCCTTCGCCTACTGGTGCATGCCGCAGGTGTTCTTCTACGCGGTCTATGCGCTCCTCGGCGAGGTGCTGAACGCCCGCAAGGTGTTCGGTCCGTACACCTGGGCACCCGTCCTCAACAATGTCGTGCTCATCGCGACGTATGTGACCTTCGGGGCGCTCTTCGGCTTCGATCCCGCCCACCGCGACCCCTCGTCCTGGTCGGAGGAGCAGATCATCCTCCTCGCGGGTGGGGCGACGTTCGGCATCGCGGTGCAGTGTCTCGTGCTGACCCTGTTCTGGAAGCGCACGGGTCTTCGGTTCCGTCCCGACTTCCACTGGCGAGGGGTGGGTCTGCGCGCCACGGGTGCCTCAGCGGGCTGGATGTTCGGCATGGTCGTGGTCACCCAGCTGACGATCGTCGTGCAGACGCGCGTGGCCTCGCTCGCCGGCGAGAACGACCCCTCGAACGCTGTGCTGAACACGGCATGGCTGCTGTTCATGCTTCCGCACTCGATCATCGCGCTGTCGATCGCGACGCCGTACTTCACCCGGATGAGCGCGCACGCCAGCGCGGGCGAGATCGACGATGTGCGCGCTGACATCTCCAGTTCGCTGCGCGTCATCCTCATGCTCGTGACCGGCGCTGGTGCGGCGATCGGCGCGGCGGCGCTGCCGTTCGGTGCCTTCTTCGGGAGGACGCCGGGCGAGATCGTGGGCATCAGTTCGGTGCTCATCGCGTACCTCATCGGCCTGATCCCGTATTCGGCGATGTTCGTGCTGCAGCGGGGGTTCTTCGCGCTCGGCGACACCCGCACGCCCTTCCTCATCAAGGTTCTGCAGGGCATCACGGTCACCGGTGCGCTCGTCGCTGTCGCCGTCGCCGTCCCCGAGCCGCAGATCGGCATGGGCGTGGCGTTCGCCACGACAGTTGCGAGCACTGTGCAGGCGATCGTGCTCGCTCTCGTGCTCCGGCGTCGCATCGACGGCGTCGACGGGCGACGCATCGTGGGCCGGGTCGTGCTGTTCACCGGTGTCGCCCTCGTCGCCATCGGCATCGGCGTGGGCGTGCTGTGGCTGCTCGGAGGATTCAGTGAGGGATTCGCGGTCGCGGGCCGCGTCGAGGCGTTCCTGTCGATCTGCGCCGTGGGCGCCGCGACGCTGCTGAGCTACCTCGCCGTGCTGGTGGCACTGCGTGTGCCGGAGCTGCGGGCCGCCGTCGGTCCGGTGCTGCGTCGCCTGGGCCGCAGCTGAGGCAGTCGCCCCCTCCGGGACCGGAGCCTCGCCCGTCTCGCGGAATGCCCGGCACCTAGGATGTGTTGTACCTCGCGACCCCCTCGACAGGAGACCCACGGGATGCGCCACGTCATCATCATCGGATCCGGCCCCGCCGGCTACACCGCCGCGATCTACGCCGCGCGCGCCAACCTCGAACCCCTCGTCATCGCGAGTTCGGTCGAGTTCGGCGGCGAGCTCATGAAGACCACCGAGGTCGAGAACTTCCCCGGATTCCCCGACGGGATCATGGGCCCCGACCTCATGGTGCGCATGCAGCAGCAGGCGGAGAAGTTCGGCGCCGAGATCGTCTACGACGACGTCGTCGCGCTCGAACTCGATGGCGACATCAAGCGCGTCACCCTCGGCAACGGCGACGTGCACGAGGCCCACGCCGTGATCTACGCCACCGGATCCGCGTACCGCAAGCTCGGGCTCCCCGACGAGGAGCGCCTCTCCGGCTACGGGGTGTCGTGGTGCGCCACCTGCGACGGCGCATTCTTCCGTCAGAAGAAGGTCGCGGTCGTGGGCGGCGGTGACTCCGCCCTCGAGGAGGCCACCTTCCTCACCCGCTTCGCGGATGTCGTCTACCTCATCCACCGCCGCGACGAGTTCCGTGCCTCCAAGGCCATGCAGGAGCGCGCATTCGCCGACCCCAAGATCCAGATCATCTGGAACAGCGAGGTCTCGAGCATCTACGGTGCCGACAAGGTCACCGGGATCGGACTCACCAACACGATCGACGGATCCGAGACGACCCTCGACATCGAGGGCCTGTTCGTGGCGATCGGCGCCGACCCGCGCACGCACCTCGTGCACGGCCAGCTCGACCTCGCGCCCGAGGGCACCATCGCCGTCGAGGGGCGCAGCTCGCGCACGAGCCTGCCGGGTGTCTTCGCCGCAGGCGATGTGGTCGACCCCACCTACAAGCAGGCGGCCACCGCCGCCGGATCGGGTGTCGTCGCCGCGCTCGACGCCGAGCACTACCTCGCCGACCTCGCGGATGCAGCCCAGACTGCCGCCGCGACGGCCGCCGCCGTCTGAACCGAACTCATCCCGCTTCAGGAAAGGAAGCACATGTCCACCAAGGATGTCACCGACGCCACGTTCGCCGACGAGGTGCTCGCCTCTGAGAAGCCTGTGATGGTCGACTTCTGGGCCACCTGGTGCGGCCCGTGCCGCGCGGTGTCGCCGATCCTCGACTCGATCGCCGCGGAGCACGCCGACAAGATCGACATCGTGAAGCTCGATGTCGACGCGAACCCGGAGACCGCGATGAAGTACGGCATCACGTCCATTCCGGCGATGTTCGTCTTCCAGAACGGCGAGGTCGTGAAGCGCGTGATCGGCGCGAAGCCGAAGCCCGCGCTCGAAGCCGACCTGGCCGACTTCCTCAAGTAACCTGCCTTCCCGGTTTCGATGGCCCCCGATCCGAGGATCGGGGGCCATCGGCATCTCCAAGCGCAACCGCTCCCCGTTTCACGTGTGACCAATACGGCATCCGCGGCCACGGACGCAGCAGGCGGTGGCCTCGGTCGCAGGTTCGCCGACTACCCTGGAATGCACCGATCGAACGGATACGTGATGCAGCAGACTCAGGGCAACAACCTCGACCCGTGGTATTCCCACTACGCGGCGCGAACGAGCGGCCTCGCCGCCTCGGAGGTTCGAGCTCTCTTCGCCGTCGCGAGCCGACCTGAAGTGGTGTCGCTCGCGGGTGGCATGCCGTACGTCTCTGCGCTCCCCTCGGATCTCATCGAAGGCGCGGTGGAGCGCACGATCGCCGAGCATGGCGCCGTTGCGCTGCAGTACGGCTCGGGTCAGGGGATTCCCCGCCTGCGTGAGCAGATCCTCGAGGTCATGGCGCTCGAAGGAATCCACGGCTCGGTCGACGACGTCGTCGTGACGACCGGATCCCAGCATGCGCTGGAGCTGCTCGCCAAGATCTTCCTCGACCCGGGCGATGTGATCATCGCGGAGGGCCCGAGCTACGTGACCGCGATCACCGTCTTCCGGTCGTTCCAGGGCGAGGTTGTGCACGTCCCCATGGACGAGGAGGGCATGAACCCGCAGGCGCTTCGCGAGACCATCGCTCGCGTGCAGGCAGAGGGCAAGCGGATCAAGTTCCTCTACACGATCCCGAGCTTCCAGAACCCGACCGGGGTCACCCTCAGCTGGGAGCGGCGTGTCGAAATCGTGGAGATCGCGCGCGCCGCCGGAATCCTGGTGCTCGAGGACAACCCCTACGGGTTGCTTCACTTCGAACAGGCTCCCCCGGCCGCCATGCGCTCCATCGACGAAGACGGCGTGGTCTACCTCGGGACCTTCTCGAAGACCCTCGCTCCCGGTCTGCGCGTCGGCTGGGCGATCGCTCCGCACGCCATCCGCGAGAAGCTCGTCCTCGCCAATGAGGCCGCCATCCTGTCCCCCTCCTCGTTCGGACAGCTCGTGATCTCCGAATTCATGGACAACGCCGACTGGCGTGGCCAGATCGATACCTTCCGCGGCGTCTATCGTGAGCGCCGCGACGCGATGCTCGCCGCACTGAGGGACTACCTGCCGGGAATGGAGTGGACGACACCCACGGGTGGGTTCTACATCTGGCTCACGATGCCGGAGTACCTCGATTCGAAGGCCATGCTCCCGCGTGCCGTCAAGGAGCTCGTCGCCTACACCCCCGGCACCGCCTTCTACGCGGATGGCAACGGGCGGCGCAACATCCGCCTGTCGTTCTGCTACCCACAGCCCGATTTCATCCGCGAGGGCATCCGGCGCCTTGCGACCGTGATCAACGGCGAGATCGCCCTGCTCGGCGAGTTCTCGCAGACCGCTCCCCTGCCCGTGCAGTCTGTCGAGCGTGACGTTCTGCCCCCGTACGCCGGCTGACCCGGAGGCTCACCCCCGTGAATGACACCCCCGCACACATCGTGGTTCTGGCCGGCGGCATCTCCCATGAGCGCGACATCTCGCTGCGCAGCGGGCGCCGTGTCGCAGACGCCCTCATCGGTCACGGTGAGCGCGTCGAGCTCCGCGATCCGGACGCGACGCTCCTCTCGTACCTGCGGGAGAACCGCCCCGATGTCGTCTGGCCCGCCCTGCACGGCGCGAGCGGCGAGGACGGCGCCCTGCGGGGGCTGCTCGAGTTCCTTGGAATCCCGTTCGTGGGGTCTCATTCCGGAGCAGCTCGACTCGCCTGGGACAAACCCACGGCGAAGGTCATCGTGGAGCGCGCCGGGGTGCCCACTCCGCGTTCAATCTCGCTCGCCCGCGATGCCTTCCGCGAACTCGGTGCCGATGCGGTGTTCGAATCCATCTCGGACGAGCTGGCGGTGCCGCTCGTCGTGAAGCCTGCCCGCGGAGGCTCCGCGCAGGGCGTCACGATCGTCGAGGATCGCAACGACCTGCCGCGCGCCATGGTCGATGCCTACACCTACGGCGACGTCGCACTCGTGGAGCAGTGCATCCGCGGCACGGAGATCGCCGTGGGGATCATCGACACCGGCGACGGTCCCGTAGCCCTGCCTGCGGTCGAGATCGAGCCGCTGTCGGGCGTCTACAGCTTCGAGGCCCGCTACAACGCCGGAGAGACCCGCTTTTATGTGCCGGCGCGCCTCCCGGACGATGTGGCGGCGCGCGCAGCCGAAGCCGCACTCACCGCCCATACAGCACTCGGCATGCGGCACCTCTCGCGTGTCGATCTCATCGTGGACGGCTCGGGCACACCCTGGTTCCTCGAAGCCAACGTGCTTCCTGGGCTCACCGAGACGTCGCTGCTCCCGCAGGCCCTCGAGGCTGCCGGACACGATCTGGGCTGGGTCTACGCGGCGCTTGCGGACGACGCGCGTCGCAACCGGTGACTTCAGTTCGCGAAAAAGGCCCGGTCAGAGGATGATTTCTACCGGGCCTTCCGCGTTTGCGCGAACTCAGCTCGCCGCGAACGGATCCTGACCGAGCTCCTGGAGGATGCGGTTGAGGTCGCCGATTGTCGCGAAGTCGATCGTGATCGTGCCCTTACTCGCGCCGAGTGAGATCTTGACGCGGGTGTTGAGGTGGTCTCCCAGGCGCTCCGCGATCTCGTTGAGATGGGCCTGGCGCTTGCCGGGAGACGGCTTGACGCTCTGACGCTTCTCGGTCTTTCCGCTGACGATGCCGGCCGCGGCCTCTGCGGCACGCACCGAGAGGTCCTCGTTGACGATCTTGTCGGCGAGCTGCTCCATCGCGTGCGCCTCCCCGACCGAGAGGATGGCGCGAGCATGTCCCGCGCTGAGAACGCCCGCGGCGACACGGCGCTGCACACCCTCGGGAAGCTTGAGAAGACGCAGCGTGTTGGTGATCTGCGGGCGCGAGCGGCCGATCTTATCGGCGAGCTGCTCCTGGGTGATGCCGAAGTCCTCGAGAAGCTGCTTGTACGCCGACGCCTCTTCCAGCGGGTTCAGCTCCGCCCGGTGAAGGTTCTCGAGCAGGGCGTCGCGGAGCATCGCGTCGTCCTCGGTCTCCCGAACCACAGCGGGAATCGCCTCGAGGCCAGCTGCCTTGGATGCGCGCAGACGCCGCTCACCCATGATGAGCTCGAACTGCGGCTCACCCTCTGCGGCTCCGGGGCGGGGGCGCACCACGATGGGCTGCAGCACGCCGAACTCACGCACCGAGACGATGAGCTCGTTGAGCTCCTCCTCGCGGAACTCGTGTCGAGGCTGCTGAGGGTTCGGAACGATGTCGTGAGGCGAGATGCTTGCGAGCCGTGCACCCGGAACGGCGACGAGGCCTTCCTGCAGAGACTCGGCAGGCGCCGCAGGAGCTGGGAAGAAGACATCGACAGGCCGCTCCGCTGTGGTCTCCGCCGCCGGGATCAGTGCACCGATCCCCCGCCCGAGTCCCGTCCGCTTCGGGGCTGCCATCAGTTGTCCTCCTTCTCGGGCGCACCGCGCCGCGCGATCTCTGCCGCTGCCTCGCGATACGAGAGCGACCCGGGCGAATTCAAGTCATAGCTGATCACGCTCTGGCCGTAGCTCGGGGCTTCCGAGATGCGCACGGAGCGGGGGATCACCGTGTCGAGGGTCTCATTCGGGAAGTGCTGACGAACCTCGTCGACCACCTGGTGTGCGAGGTTCGTGCGCCCGTCGTACATGGTGAGGAGGATCGTCGACACCGCCAGCTCGGGGTTGAGGTGGCGCTCGATGAGCTTGATGTTGTTGAGAAGCTGCGACAGCCCCTCGAGTGCGTAGTACTCGCACTGAATCGGGATGAGCACCTCACGCGCCGCGACGAACGCGTTGATGGTGAGCAGGCCGAGCGACGGCGGGCAGTCGATGAAGACATAGTGCGGCGGGGCATCGGACTGCTGGATGTAGACGTCCAGCGCGGAGCGCAGTCGCTGCTCACGCGCGACCATCGACACGAGTTCGATCTCGGCGCCCGCGAGGTGGATCGTCGCGGGGATGCAGTCGAGGGTCTCGAAGTCAGGGCTGGCCTGAACCACGTCCTTCATGGGAACGTCATTCACAATCACGTCGTAGACACTCACCGTCTCGGACCGGTGCTCGACGCCGAGCGCCGTGGAGGCGTTGCCTTGAGGATCGAGGTCGATGACGAGCACGCGAGCGCCAGCCTGAGCGAGCGCCGCGGCGAGGTTCACCGCGGTGGTGGTCTTGCCCACTCCCCCCTTCTGGTTGGCGACCGTGAAGACACGCGTCTTCTCGGGAAGCGGGAAGGCCTCGGCGGCCAGCGCGAACCGCCGGCGGGTGATGTCCGCGACCTCGCGGGCCAGGGGCGTCGACGCATCGAATGACTTGGTGCTCACGTCTCCCTCTCGATGTTTCACGTGAAACATCGCGGCATCTGGCCGCGACTCTCCACTGTAATCCAGGCCTCGGACCGGATGGCCGAGCCGATGTTCGATTGTGTGGTCCGCACGTGTTCCCGAGAGGTTTCGCGCGGGGTGGTCAGGCTCGATGTTTCACGTGAAACATCGGATCATGCGCGGGTCGCGCGGAACACCCGGGTCACCTCGGGAATCACGCCCTCACCCAGCACATCGACACGCACATCCACCAGGCGCGCCTTGCGGATCACCTTCTGGGCGGCAGTGATCTCGTCGTGCACACGTTCACCCTTCATGAAGACGAGCTCTCCCCCATCCGCAAGCAGGGGAACGGTGATGGGGATGAGCTTGGAGAGCGCCGACACCGCCCGCGCAGTGACCTGAGTCAGCGGCGCACCGACCTCAGCATCTTCCGCACGCGCGCGGATGACATCCACGTTCTCCAGTCCGAGGGCATCGACCTCTTCCCGCAGCCAGTCGACGCGGCGCTCCATGGGCTCGATGAGCACGAACTCAACATCAGGACGAGCGATCGCGAGCACGAGGCCCGGCAGACCGGCGCCGGTTCCGATGTCACCCACTCGACCAGGCCGCATGAGAGGCGCAACGAGCGCCGAATTGAGCACGTGGCGAGTCCAGAGACGCGGGAGCTCAAGCGGCCCGATGAGTCCCCGAAGCTCGCCTTCGCGGGCGAGGTCGGCAGTGAACTGTCGGGCGACGTCGATGCGGTCGCCGAAGAGCGCCGCCGCGGCAGCTGGCTCGATCTCGACTTCGCTCATCACTCCCCCGGATGTTTCACGTGAAACATTCGGATCACTTCGCGGTGATCACCGTGTGGCGATCGCGGCCTTCACCCTGCGACTCCGAGACGTAACCGCGTTCACTGACGATGTCATGCACGAGCTTGCGCTCGTAGCTCGTCATCGGAGGGAGGGAGGCGGAGGCAGCTCCAGCCTCGATGCGCGAGACAGCGTGGTCAACGAGCGCCGCGAGCTCATCCGCCCGCGCGTCCCGCGATCCGCCGATGTCCAGGATGAGACGCGAGAAGCGACCCGTCTTGTTCTGGACCGCGATGCGCGCGAGCTCCTGAAGTGCCGCGACCGTGTCGGGCTTCGAGAGCAGTCGAAGGTTCGACTCCGCCGTCGCCGACACCGAGATGTAGGCCCGGCCGGCGCGCGCGTCGATGTCGATGTCGCCATCGATGTCGGCGATGTCGAGCAGCTCCTCGATGTAGTCGGCGGCGATGTCGCCTTCGTCGACGAGCTCCTGCTCGGTGAGGACGACGGGCTCCTCGCTTGCTGCTGTCTCGGGAGTCATCTGCTCGGTCACTTCTTCGGTCCCTGCTTCTTGGCGCGCGCCTTGCCGACAGGCTGCTGACGCTGAGTGGTCGTGGGCTTCGGAGCCTCTTCCACGGTCTCAGCCGTGGGCTCCTCGTCGATGATTCCCTTGGCGCGCTTGCGCTTGGCGATGCGAGCCTCGCGTGCGAGCGCTGCCTCGGAGCCGGGAGTCGGCATGTTCCGGATGACGATGAACTGCTGCACCATCGTCCAGATGTTGGAGGTCAGCCAGTAGAACATGACGCCGATGGGGAAGGCGACGCCCGAGATGACGAAGACGAAGGGAAGTACGTACAGCATGATCTTCTGCTGCTTGTACATCGGGGATTCCTTCATCTCCGGTGTCTGGTTCTTCGACATGATCTGCAGCTGCGTGATGAACTGCGTCACGGTCATGACGATCACCATGATCACCGCGATGACGACGACGACCCACTCGACGGGGTTGTTCTCCAGAGCCGAGGTGATCGAGTCGTGGAGCGGTGCGATGCCGAAGAGCGAGGCGGTGCCGAACTGGTTGGCGAGCTCAGCGTTGAGCAGACCGACACCGGCGTTCGACTTGTTCGCCTCATTGAGCACCGTGAAGAGGCCGAAGAAGATCGGCATCTGGATGAGCAGCGGCAGGCACGAGGCGAGCGGGTTCGTTCCTGCCTTCGAGTAGAGGGCCATCGTCTCGCGCTGCATCGCCTCGCGCGAGAACTGATCCTTCTTGCCCCGGTACTTGTCCTGGATCTTCTTGAGCTGGGGCGCGACCTCGAGCATCTTGCGCTGGCTCTTGATCTGCTTGACGAAGAGCGGGATGAGCGCGGCGCGCACGACGAGCACGAGCCCGACGATCGACAGCACCCAGGTGAGGCCGGCGGCGGGGTCCATTCCCAGCTGCGAGAGCAGCCAGTGGAAACCGACGAGGATCGCCTCGATGGTCCACTTGATGGGCCAGAGAAGAGTTCCGAAGAAGTCCATGCGGCTGGGTCAGCCCCTTCCATGTCCCGCTGCGACGAAGCCGAAGCGGGTGAGGTGATAGTGGTCGTGATGGTGCTGCGATGCGGGAACGTCGTCGATGCCGCCTCGCGCCCACGGGTGGCATCGAAGGATCCGCCAGGATCCGAGTGCGATCCCCTTGATCATGCCGTGCTGCTGGATCGATCCGAGCGTGTACGCAGAACATGACGGGTAGTACCGGCAGACATCGCCGTACAGAGGCGAGATCACCGCGCGGTATCCGCGCAGAATGGCGACGCAGATGTTGCGGGGCAGAAGCCAGAGGAACATGAGTGCGCGCTTCATCGGATCAGCACCGGATCGAGGATCTCGTGAACCTCGCGCGACAGTGCGGACCAGTCGGTCTTCGCGGAGGCGGGCAGGGCGCGGATGACGACATCCGCCCCGCGTCCGCCTGAGTCCACCACCGAGCGACAGGCGGCACGCAGACGCCGTCGAACGAGGTTTCGTTCGACGGCGTTGCCGACTGTCTTGGCGACGATGAACCCGAAGCGAGCCGGGTCGGCGGCGTCGCGCTCGACACGGTAGACGAGCATGCTGGCCGTCGATGCGCGGCGCCCGCGGCGCACGATCGCACGGAAGTCCGAGGGCTTCACCACTCGGTTCGCCCGGGCCAGCACGTCGCCCGGCGTTTACGCGGAGAGCTCGGTGCGTCCCTTGGCACGACGCGCTGCGAGGATGGCGCGGCCGGCGCGGGTGCGCATGCGGGCACGGAAGCCGTGCTTCTTGGCACGACGGCGGTTGTTCGGCTGGAAGGTGCGCTTGCTCATGGTGATATCTCCTGGCCCCGGTGTGCGGCGACCGGGAAGAACGTATGGGTTCGGCTGAATGAGCCGACAACCTGTTAAAAATAGGCCTTCTGACCCCACGGGTCAAACCGCGGCCCACGATAGCCGCCGAGTCTCCACATCCGCCGAGAGAGACTTGTCCACAGGTCGCTGTCCACAACTAAGGTTGTCGACATCCCCCCGCACCCGGATTCGCCTTGCGAATGCGGCGATTGAACTCCGAACCACATGTGGAC
>JAEYUT010000211.1 GCA_023432305.1 Actinomycetes bacterium | reverse complement strand
ACCGGCGCGGAGCGCCCCGAACGCGTACTCGTCGAGGTCGAAGGTGGTGAGCACGATGACGCGCGAATCGGGCGCCTCGGTGGCGAGTCGGCGGGTCGCCTCGATGCCGTCGACTCCCGGCATCCGCACATCCATGAGCACGACATGAGGGTGCAGCGATCTGGCCATCGCGATGCCTGCGGCGCCGTCGGCGGCCTCTCCCACCACCTCGATGTCGGGCTCCGCATTCAGCACGAGCGAGAAGCCCATGCGCAGCATCGACTGGTCGTCGACGATGAGCACGCGGATGGGGTCGCGGCGCGCCTCGGGGGCCTCGGTCATGGGGTCTCCTCCCGGATCTGGTCGAGTCTCAGAGTCGCCTCCACCTGCCAGCCGTCGGCGAGCGGCCCGGCGATGACACCTCCGCCGTGTGCGGCGGCGCGTTCCCGCATGCCGGCGATGCCGCGGCCGGTGCCGATGGTCGCCTGCGGCGGGGATCCGGCGCCTGTGCGGTTCGTGACCCGCACCTGGAACCAGTCGCCGACGACGCCGTCGACGCGGTCGAGTCGCACGAGCGACACGATCACCTGACTGGATGCGGGGGCGTAGCGCAGCACATTGGTGAGCGACTCCTGCACGATGCGCCAGACGGCGCGGCGCACCGACACGTCGAGGTCGACGTGGATCCCGCTGCGCACCAGGCGCACGGGGAGACCTGCCGCCCGGAAGCGGTCGACGAGCTCGTCGAGGCTCACATCGGGCTCCGGCTCGAGGGGCACGTCGTCGTCCGGCTCCCGCAGCACGCCGAGAACGCGACGCATGTCGCCGAGGGAGGAGCGGCCGATATCGGTGAGCGCATCGAGGGCTCGCGTGGACGCCTCGGGGTCGGAGGCGGCGGACGCCTTCGCCCCATCCGCGAGCGCCACCATGACGGTGAGCGAGTGCGCCACGACATCGTGCAGCTCCCGCGCGATGCGGGTGCGCTCGTCGGCGACGGCGAGCGCCGCCTGCTGGTCGCGGTCGCGCGCCATCGCGTTGGCGCGCATGATGAGGTCGTCGATGTGCTGGCGGCGGGCGCGCACGCTCAGGCCGATCACGAGCGCGACGAGCCCCGCGATCGCCTGGTATCCGACGGTGAATGCGATGACGAAGACCCGGTCGAGGCCCGATGCGTCGACGGAGCCGTCGGCGAGGAAGAGCGATGCGGCGACGGTGAGCACGACGAGCGCGCTGCCGAGCCCGACCCACGCCACCCATACGGCGCGATGGGCGGCGACCGCATAGACGGCGAATGCGATGGCCATCTCGAACCCGCCCGTGAACCCCGTGACCAGGAAGCTCACCACGAGCAGCGCCAGGAGCGCGACGAGAGTCAGCACCGGTTCGCGACGGCGCCGCAGGAGCACGAGCGCGCCGACCGCCACCAGCGCGAGCGACCACGCGCTCGGCTGCAGTTCGAGCGTGCGCGTGCCTTCGACGAGGATCGTGAGCGGCTCGATCATCGCCGGCACAGCGAAGATCAGCGCGATCACGGCATCCATCACCACCGGATGCCGGGCGAAGTACCGGCGGATGGGGCCGAGTCGGCGGGCATCCAGCTCGCTGAAGGGCCCCTCGGCGGTAGGGGCCGGGGGCGGACGCAGCCACGCGAGCACCTCGCGCACGCGCGAACGCGGCGCCGCACCCCGTGTGGGGTCCGGCACCGCATCCGTGTGGTTCGTCTCGATCAGTGCTCCCGCCTCGCAGTTGCGACGGTACCCGCCGCGAGCACCGCCGCCGTGTAGCCGGCGAGCCACGCGGCACCCTGACCAGCGGTGAGCGCCGAGTCGCCGAGGCCCATCTCCATGCCGACCATCATCTGCGATCCCGCGGTGCTCGGCAGGTGGTTGTAGATCGCGTAGGCCCAATCAGCACCGGTGAACATCCCCACGAGCTGCATGAGGATGGGCGCGACGAACAGCACTCCGACGACGATCGTGATCGCCGCGGCGGTGTTGCGCACCAGCAGTCCGACCCCGTACGCGAGGAGCGCGGTGAGGCCGAGGCAGGCGACCACGGCACCCGCGACGCCCATCAGATCCAGAGGGGTCGCATCCAGCGGCACGTCGAAGCCGGAGAACAGCGCGAGGCCGATGAGCGCGCTGAGTCCTGTCGAGACCACGGCGAGCACGGCCGCGACGATCGCGAGCAGCAGGCCCTTCGCGGCGATCACGCGGATGCGGCTCGCATCCGCCGTGAACGTGGTTCGGATCGCGCCGGTCGCGTACTCGCCCGTCACGATGAGCGCGCCGAGCACGCCGATCGTGAGCTGCGCGAACGGGTAGCCGATCACGAGGAACATCGGCCGGTTGGGGCCTCCGCCCGGGTCGGTGACGATGAGCAGCGCGAACAGCGTGCCGAAGCCGACCATGATGCCGACCGTCAGCAGCGCGGTCCAGAAGGTCGACTGCAGGCTGCGGAGCTTGATCCACTCGGAGCGCAGGGCGCGAGTGAAGGTGGGGCGGTAGGACGACCCGAAGCGGGGCGCGGCGATGGCGGTCATCGTGCCACCCCCGCCGGGCTCGCGGTGCGGTATTCGACGGCACCATCCGTGATGGCCATGTACGCCTCCTCGAGAGATGTGGTCACGGGGGTGAGTTCGAGCAGCACGATGCCGGAGCCCGCAGCCTGCTGGGCGATCTGCTCGATGCCGAGCCCGGTGATGACGAGCACACCCGGCTCGTCGGAGGCGACCGTCGCCCCGGTGCGGGCGAGCAGCTCGGCGAGCTCGGTGGCGCGCGCGGTGCGCACCCGCACCGCCTGCGCCCCCGCACCCGCGATGAGGTCGGCGACCGGCGCGTCGGCGAGGATGCGTCCCCGGCCGATCACGATGACGCGGTCGGCGGTGAGCGCGACCTCGCTCATGAGGTGGCTGGAGAGGAACACGGTGCGCCCCTCCGCGGCGAGGAAGCGCGAGAACTCGCGCACCCAGCGCACGCCCTCGGGGTCGAGCCCGTTGACCGGCTCGTCGAAGATGAGCACGCGCGGGTCGCCGATGAGGGCCGAGGCGATGCCGAGCCGCTGGCCCATGCCGAGCGAGAAGCCCTTGACGCGCTTGTTCGCCACGGAATCCAGGCCCGTGAGCTTGATCACCTCATGCACTCGACTCTTCGGCAGACCATGGGTGGCCGCAACGGAGAGCAGATGCTGGTAGGCGGTGCGACCGGGGTGCACCGCCTTCGCGTCGAGCAGCGCGCCGACGGCGGTGAGGGGCGCGCGCAGCTCGCTGTAGCGCCAGCCGTCGATCGTCACACTGCCCTCGGTGGGCGGCGTGAGGCCGACGATCATGCGCATCGTGGTGGACTTGCCGGCGCCGTTCGGGCCGAGGAACCCGGTGACCTGCCCGGGTTCGAGAGTGAAGTCGATGTGGTCGACCGCGACGCGGTCGCCGTACCTCTTCGTGAGGCCGTGAA
This sequence comes from Actinomycetes bacterium, assembly GCA_023432305.1. Taxonomy (GTDB): domain Bacteria; phylum Actinomycetota; class Actinomycetes; order Actinomycetales; family Microbacteriaceae; genus Homoserinibacter. The sequence goes on along the minus strand of JAEYUT010000211.1, from coordinate 1,528 downwards.
CCTCGATCATGTGGGGCTCCTTCGTGTGGGGTCTCTTCGACGTTAGGAAGGAGCAGCCCCCTGGGGCGGCCTCCGATCGGGGTATCTCCGATCGGCCGTGTACCTCGGAAGGATGACGTGCGGATGCGGTGGCGAGAAGCGAGTCTCGGCCATGACTATCCACAGGCCGTCAGGCTGCGGTGGGGGGACTGCGCAACCATGACGGCATGGCGGTTCGTATGACGGAAGTGCCCGTGCATGATCGGCCGCGCGAGCGACTACTGCGCGAGCACACGGGCGCTCTCAGCGATGCGGAGTTGGTGGCGGTGCAACTCGGATCGGGGCGCGCAGGGGGAAGCGCGCTGGACGTCGCGCACGAGTTGCTCGCGGCATGGGGCGGAGTCAGGGGACTAGCGAACGCCCGCCCTGAGGAGCTCGCCCGCACGCCAGGGGTCGGGCCCGCCAAGGCCGCTCGTCTCGTCTCGGCGTTCGGGCTCGCGCTGCGGGTGAATGCGCCGGATCAGTTCGTGAGACTGCGCACCTCGGCCGACATCGCGGATGCCGCCTCGCCGCTTCTGGGCCGTTCTCGCACAGAGAGCGTCGTCGTACTGGTTGCCGACGGAGCCCAGCGACTGCGGCGAGTGGAGCTCGTCGCCACCGGCACCGCTACGGCATGCCCGATACCCGTGCGTGAGATCGTTGCGACCACGTTGCGGCACGACGGGGTTGCCTTCGCGGTCGCCCACAATCACCCTGGAGGCGACCCGACGCCAAGCGACGCCGACCGCGCGGCAACGCACGCGCTTCGTGACGCCGCTTGCGCCACCGGGCTGCGTTTCCTCGACCACGTCGTGATCACCAGTGACAAATGGCGCAGCGCTTCCGCCTGACGTAACACGTCAACGCATGGCCTCGAAGATTTCGTTGCGCGACGCAGGTAGTAGCGCAGCGGCGAGGTCGTCGCGCTTGCGGCGGGAGGCAGTCAACCGGCTCAGCGTGGCGTGGAAGCCCGCGAGTTGTTCGACAGCAAGATCGAGCTCGCCCCCCGGCGGAACCGGAACCTGGACGTTCTCCAGGAAGCTCGCCGGAACTCGCTGCTGACCGGCCGTTCCGGTGAAGCTCGTGATTGCTTGGTCGCGCAACCACCGCGTGCGCAGCACCAACCAGATCCAGCGCGAATAGCCGGAATCGAAGGGGCGCAGGATATGGAACTCAGTCGACCCGTAGCCGTAGTCCACGCGATCATCCTCGAACACCGCCGACTTTCCGTTCTGCATTGACGGCGTGATGCGAGCGAATAGCACGTCTCCCGTAGTGAACTGCCGGTATCCAGTCCCCACCTCGCTTCGAGTGCGGTATTGCGGTCTTTCGATTGTGCCCGAATCTGCTGATACAGCGCCCATGGGAACGAACGCGACATCGTGGTCGGGCTTCAAGCGGTCAGGTGCGGGCCCGACGTGAGCGATGGCACCAAGCGGCCGCATCGGGAAACGTGAAAGGAGCGAGGCCTCGGCGGCAGCGACCGCGGGTTCGTTGAACGAGGTTGGGC